>JBAXRL010000681.1:0-2385 GCA_037131205.1 Actinomycetes bacterium
GATCACGAGAGACGCCGCTCGCACGGGGGCGGCCGCGCGGGAGCGCGGCCGCCCCCTTTCTCCTTCGCGGATGCTACTGTTGAACGTGCGACGGGACGTGCGCAACGACGTGAGGACCGTCCGGACTCGCGCGTCGATTCTCTGAGCGGGAGGTGCACACGGCCACTCCTGGAGCGCCACGCGCGCGCCGCGAGTTCTGGCAGGCGTTCAAGCTCCACATGGAGGAAGCGAGCGCCATCGGCTGTTCGCGGGTGTCGTCCGACGGCTGGATGTGGCACGCCGCGGACCTGTCTTCCGGGTACCTTGCCTCGATCCTGAACGCACGCGTCGGCGAGATGGGCGTCAGGTTCAGGCTCAACGAGACGAACGCCGACACCGTGTTCTCCTTCCTGCAGGCGCACCGGCCCGCGATCGACGCGGCGCTCGAGGCTCCGCTCGCCTGGCGCCGCGGCGATGGCGGCTCACACGTCATCGAGTCGATGCGCCCGGCGGACATCTCCGACCGGGCGGCCTGGTCCGAGCAGATGACCTGGCTGACGCGGCGGCTCGAAGCGTTTCAGCACGCGCTCTGGCCCTTCGTCGGGCGCGTCCCGCCGGCGGGCGAGCGCAGGCTCTGGGACGAGGCGCTCTTCTTTCGCGAGCTCTCGGCCTGGAATCCCGCGAGCCTGCGACCAGCGACCGAGTTGCTGCGATGGGCACAGCAGCGGGGCCACGGCATCCAGTGGGGGCGCGGCGGGCAGTCCGGGTCGTTCACGCCGACGGTCTCGCGCCAGGGCGTCGCCTACCAGCTCGCCGGCGCGAGCACCGACGGCGCCCTCCACTTCCTGTTCGCGCGCCTCAAGGCGTCCCGGCTCTACTCTCCGCGCGCACGGCGACTGGAGCTCCTGGCTCAGGTGAACCGGGTGCGAGGTCTCGCTCTGCCCGACGAGACCGTGGATCGGCGCCCGGCCGTGCCCCTGGCCATGTTCGACGACCCCGGAGCGTGCGCTCAGCTCATCGCCCTGCTCGACAGGTTCCACGACGGCGTGAGGACCGGTCGGGCCGACGTGTGACCGTGTCGCCGGGGCTCACCCCAGCGCCAGGGAGATCACCCCGGCCAGCACGAGCGCCGCCGCGAACCACTGCGCCGGGCGCAGGCGTTCGTGCAGCAGGACCTGCGCCCAGAAGACGGTGACCGCCGGGCTCAACCAGCCGAGGACGGCCACGACGCTGAGGAGTCCGATGGTGGAGGCCACGGTGAACAGCACGTTGGCCGTGAGCAGGAACACCCCGATCATGACGCTGCCGGGGATCGACTCGGCGCGGAACGTCACGCCGGGCCTGCGGATGCCCAGCACGATGCCCAGTGTCGCCAGCGCCGCCACGCGCGCGATGGTCACCGTCCAGTAGGGGTCCGCGTCCCCGCCGTAGTCGTAGGCGACGAGGACGATCCCGATCATGACGGCGGCGAAGACGGCGAGGAGAACGCCGGTGCGGCTCACGCGCTCCCTGGTTTCAGGCGCGCGACGCTCGGGCCGTGAGATCAGCACGATGCCGGCGATGGTCAGCGCCATGCCGACGACCTGGACGACGCCCGGCCGTTCGCCGAGCGCAAGACCCCAGAGCACGGGGACGAGCGCCGCCCCGGCGAAGACAGGCGCGACGACGCTCATCTCCGTGAGCGACATCGCCCGGTACTCGGCCAGGGCGCTCAGTGTGATCGCCATCCCGGCGACGATGGGGGCGATCAGCTCGACCGCCGACGGCGGCGAGGGGGCGACGACCGCGAGCATGGCCAGCGCCGTGACCAGCGCTACGGCCTGGCTGACCAGCGCAACGGCCCAGATGGACGCGCGCCGGGATTCCCGACCCCCGAGGTAGTCCGAGGAGCCCCAGAGGAAGCTCGCCGCCAGGGCGAGGAGGGCGGCGAGCATGTGGATCTGCCTCCCGGGGTTCGGGTCGAGGGCGGCTGCGAGCGGTCCCCCGCGGACCCGGCCCACTCTATTGCATCGGCCCCCCGAGAGTGCGACGGTCCGCCGTCTCGGGAGCGCCGGCGGCGCGGAGTCTCGCGCCACGGCCGGTCGGACCAGGATCGCCCCGCACCGCTGGGTGATCGGGGCGTCGCGCAGGTTGTTCCCGGCCCGCGCGGCACGGCGTGTTGCGTTGGAAGCGGGTCTGTGTATTGTCGCCGCAGAGCGCTGGTTGGCGCGCACGTGACGCGAGACGATCGAGCAGGAGGCGTGAAGTGGAACTTGTCTATCTGAGTCAGGCCGACGTCAAGGGCCTTGACATGTCGATGCGCGAAGTGCTGGACGCGCTCGATCTGGGCTTCGCCGCCAAAGGCCGCGGCAACACCGAGATGCCGCCCAAGCCCGGCATCCACACGCGGCCCGACTGCTTCATCCA
>JBAXRL010000682.1:0-2379 GCA_037131205.1 Actinomycetes bacterium
GAGCCGGCCTGGCCGGGCGGGCGGCTGGTCATGCCGCTCGGCCCCGCCGGCGAGTTCTCGCTGCGCACCCACCGCATGCCGTTCGACGTCGTCATGGCGTACCGGCTGCCCGCGGAGACGGCTGCGCTCACGGGTCGCGGAAGCGTCGTCGGGGACCTGCCAGGGCTGCAGAAGGACGCCCGCGCCGCCTTTGCGCGGTATCTCGGCGGCCGGATCCCCTGGCTGCTTCTCGCCGGGGCGGCGGGCGGAGCGCTCGTCGCGGGCTCCCGGCCGCGCCGTCGCCGGCTGCTCTGGGGAGCGCTCGCCGGCGTGGCCGCCGCCGCGGCGCTCGCCGGGGGCCTCGCCGGCGTCACGTACCTCACACTCGAGCGCTCGCCGGCCGTCGAGTACCGCGGCCTCGCGCGCAACGTGCCCCGCGTGCTGCCGCTGGTGCGCGCCCTTGGGGCCGGCGGCCAGGCCGACAACCTGCGCGGTCTGCAGGACTTCGTCGATGGCCTCGAGGCCGTGGCCATGCAGCTCACGGTGGCGCCGCAGCTCCCGGAGCGTCGCCGGGTGGTGCGGCTGCTGCTCGTGAGCGACGTCCACGACAACCTGTTCGGGATGCGCGCCGCCGCCCGTCTGGCGGCCGGCGGCGGCCACCCGGTGGACGGCATCCTTCTCGCGGGAGACATCACCGACAGGGGCGCGCGCGAGGAGGCGGAGCTGTTTCTGCGCGCCTTCGACGGCGCTGGGGCGCCGGAGGTGCTCGTGGGCGGGAACCACGAGGCCGCTCCGGCCCTGGCTGCCTTTGCCCGCGGCGGCGTCCGGGTGCTCGACGGTACGGTGGCCGACGTCGCCGGCGTCAGGGTGTTCGGGGCCGGCGATCCGCTGTCGAGCTCTCCGCTGGTCGAGTCTGACCCACTGCCACTCGCCGCCGCGTCGCTGCGGATCGCGGCCGTGTGGCCGACGCTCCAGCCCCCGGCCCAGGTGCTGCTCGTGCACGACCTGCGCCAGGCGGCGGGGGTGATCGCGCTCGCCCGGGCCGCCGGGGAGGACGTGGTCGTGGCCTACGGCAACGATCACGTGGCCGGCGTGCGCCGCGACGGCAGCGTGACGCTCGTGGACGCCGGGACCGCCGGCGCCTCGGGGTACCAGGCGATTGGCGCGGCGTCTTCCGCGGCGGCCCTCGCCGACCCGGCCGAGCCGGCGGCCGGCAGCCGCGATCGGTACACGTTTCAGCTCCTCGACTTCTCACGGATGGCCGTGCCGCGGCCGGTCGGCGTGACGACGCTGAGCTACTCCGGCGGGGGCCGCATCGCCATCGAGTACGTGCCGCTGGACGAGTGAGGCGGCGGGTCGCCGCGCCGCCCAGCGGCGCCGCCCGGCCGTCAGGCTCGGCGGCGCTCGTGTAGAATCAGGCGCCGGGCGCCCGTGGGCCTTGCGGCCGCGGGCGCGCCGCGGACGGCCGCCGGAGAGGATCACATGGATCGACGTTACGACCCGCACGCCATCGAGCAGAAGTGGCAGCGCATCTGGAAGGAGCGCGACGCCTACCGCACCTCCGACGAGAGCGACAAGCCCACGTTCTACTGCCTCGACTTCTTCCCGTATCCGTCGGGCGACGGTCTCAGCGTCGGTCACTGCCGCAACTACGTGCCCACCGACGCGCTGGCCCGCTTCCGCCGCATGCAGGGGTTCAACGTCCTCCACCCGATGGGCTGGGACGCCTTCGGCCTTCCCGCCGAGAACTACGCCATCAGGATGGGCGTGCATCCGCGCGTGACGACGGCGCGCAACATCGCCAACTACCACCGCCAGATGGACCTCATCGGCCTGTCGTTCGACTGGTCGCGCGAGATCACCAGCTGCTTCCCCGACTACTACCGCTGGACGCAGTGGTTCTTTCTGCTGCTGTACGAGCGTGGCCTCGCGTATCGCTCGACGGGGCGGCAGTGGTGGTGCCCGAGCTGCAAGACCATCCTCGCCAACGAGCAGGTGGAGCAGGGCAAGTGCTGGCGCTGCGGCAGCGACGTCACCAGGAAGGACCTGGAGCAGTGGTATCTGCGCATCACCGCGTACGCGCAGCGCCTGCTCGACGACCTCGGTACCATCGACTGGCCCGAGCAGATCAAGCTCATGCAGGCCAACTGGATCGGGCGCAGCGAGGGCGCCGAGGTCGATTTCGGGCTGCCGGGTCGTGACGACGCCCTGACCGTCTTCACGACCCGGCCCGACACGCTGTTCGGCGCCACCTACATGGTGCTGGCCCCGGAGCATGCCCTGGTCGACGAGCTCACCGTGCCAGAGCAGCGCGCGGCGGTGAGCGCCTACCAGGACCAGGCGCGGCGCCAGAGCGAGATCGAGCGCCTCTCCACCGACAAGGAGAAGACCGGCGTCTTC
>JBAXRL010000683.1:0-2370 GCA_037131205.1 Actinomycetes bacterium
GCAACGTGGGTCTCACCGTCGACCTACGCCGAGCGAGCCACCGCAACACGACCCGCCTCACCCGCCAGCGGAGTGCCACTCTTGATGTGGAGCGATTTTCCGTTGCGCGCGCACCACTCCGCCACCCGAGCGGCTACCCCACCGTAGAAGCCGTGCTCGCGCTCGTAGGCCGAAGCGAGCGCGTTGTAGTTCCACTTGCCGAAGACGACCCTGTCGACGAACGAGAGGGCCTCGAGCAGCCGCTCAACATCGGCGGCACCTGGATCGATGTTCGGTGTCGGGTACGGCTCGATGCTCACCCAGGTGCGGCACCCCTTGTCTGCCAGCGCGCGCAACGAGGAGAGGCGCTCCTCGACGGGAGCGGCGCCCGGTTCCCACTGCGCACGAAACGACTCGCTCGGCGACACCAGCGAGATGCCGTACTCATTGGCGGAGTGAAGGCGGTCGACGTCAGCCGCCAAGTCGTCGGGGTACATGCCCTTGGTCAGTGTGGTGACCGGGATGCCGTGCTCGTTCAGGCGAGAGATGATGTGACGAGACAGCTCGCGGATCTCGGCGGCCGGGCCGGCCCCACGAACGTCGTACATGAACGGGTCGGTCGAGAAGCAAAGATGAACGCTGTCTACGCGGTCACCAAATCGCGCCAGTTCCGCTTCGAGAAGCTCGAGCGCGTTACCGACCACCCGCGGCTTGATCCACTCGGAGTAGCCGGCCGCGCGCCCGAACCGCTTGGCCAGCATCTTCGCGTAGCACGGGAACCGGCAGCCGTGCGAGCAGCCCTGCACATGGTTGACAGTCCAACCGCCGTACTCGACCTTGCTGCGGTACAGAAGCGACTTGCGGGTGATGGTCGAGGCAGTCGTCACGTGATCACATCAACGGTGTCGAGGTACTCCTCGACGGAGAACAACGACGCTTGGCCGTAGTGGTCGGTCATCTCTTTGGCGTACACATCGCGCATGATCCTGATGACCGTGTCATTTCGGGACGTGAACAGCAAGATGTACTGGATCGCGCTGCTGCCCGGCTTCTTCATGCGGAACGCGACGGCCTTGTGCCCGTGGGGTGTGAAGGTGGCATGAGCATACGTCGCCGGATCCTCCACATCGTCGGCGTCGGCGAGGACAGCCTCGGGACCGAAGAACGCCTGCAACGTGCGCTCGTTGGCCGCGGCTCGTGACGACGACCCGACTGCCGCGCCGTAGACGCGGCGGATCGACTCCACCATGTAGTTGAACAGCACGTCCAGTGTCCACGGCATGGCGACAAGCAGCGACATCGTCTCGTGCCGTATCTCGGCGCCGAACGGATCCACGAAGAGGAAGCAGGGCGTGTTCTTGGTCGCCTTGACCCGCAGGTCTCGCACCACGGCATTCGCGTCCCCCAGCACGCAGGCAACGTCGACCAAGGGCTCGATGACCCGGTTCGCCACGAGGAACGCCGCCACACGCTCCTCGAGGAGGCGGAAGCGGGCCGGTTCCTGCTCGACAAAGGTCATACGTATGGAGACGCCCCGTGCCGCCAGCCGGACGGCGTGGTCCCGGATCTCTTCAAGAAAGACGAGGGGCGAGCCGCTGAGCAGCTCTCCCTGCGCACCCCGCGCCTGCCCCGTGCCGGCCAGCAGGTCGATGACGTGCCATTCGAGACTGACCCAACCGCTGCACTGGTCGCCGGACCAGATCGTCAGCCACACGGCGAAGTACTTGCGAAGTATGGACAGCTTCTTCGCTGTCTGTGGGCGGTCGAGCCCGGTGAAGTAGTCGTGGGTCTCATTCATGGGACGGCCACCCTCCTCTGCTTCGCAAGGTCGTGTTTCAAGTGTAGCGGGCGGCTCGGACGGCAGAGCGCTGCGCCGACGAACGAACGTCACGCCACAGATTCCGACGAGATCGCTCGACTGGGCAGCAGTGCGCGGATGAGAAGCCGGCGATCCGGAGCACCATCGCCGCTGAAGCGCCGTCAATCGCCTTGAATCGCCGCTGTTCGCAGGGCTCGAGGTAGCTCAACCAGAGCCTGATGCTCCAGGAGGTCGAGCCGCCAGGCGGGGAGAGGGGGTGGGCAGGCGTACCGCGCAGCGCGGCTTTGTACGGACAAGATCAGCAGCAGACTCGCGGCTTCGTGTCGCTTCCGCCGGCGAAGCGCGCGGAAACGCTCGTTGTGGTTCTCAGAGTGCGCGGGGTACAGAAAGGCTTCGGCGACGTGCACGCCCGAGTAGAACAGGGCAGTGGTCGCCCAGTCGCTGAATGGTGGCTGCGTGCGGCGAAGCAGGCGGTACAGGTCGGCGTTGTGGCGAGCCTGCTCCTCGTGTTCCGCCGTGTCAGGCACGCGTCGCCTCAGGCGGCGATCGCGACGAAGCCGGGGGTGCCTTCA
>JBAXRL010000684.1:0-2370 GCA_037131205.1 Actinomycetes bacterium
GATCGCCTACAACTACATCAACTGGGACTACTTCGACTTCAACTGCTACGACGGCGTGAAGTCCAAAGGCAACCCGGTGCTGCGCGATGCGGTCTTCCGCGTGGCGCTCGACTACGCCATCGATCGCGACAAGATCTGCGCGCTCGTCTACAACGGCCGCGCCAAGCCGGGGTACACGCTGGTCAACGCGGATACGTGGCGCGACCCCGACTTTCACTGGGAGCCGCCGGCCGGCGTCAAGCGTACATTCGACATCGGCAAGGCGAACGGCCTGCTCGACGCCGCCGGCTACAAGGACACGAACGGCGACGGCATCCGCGAAGACAAGAAGGGCAAGCCGATCTCACTGCGCCTCTGGGCGCTGGCCGAGTCCACCTCGACCCAGGCCGAGGGCAAGCTCATCACCGGCTGGTTCGAGCAGCTCGGCCTCGACATCCGCTACGAGGTCGTCGACAACGGCGTGGCCAGCGACGCCATGTACGCCTGGGACGGCGACTATCCCGCGCCCGACTACGACATGATCCTCTGGTTCTGGGACGGCTATTGGGACCCGGGCTCGACGCTGCAGTGCTTCACCACCAGCCAGATCGGCTGGTGGAACGAGGTCTACTGGTCGAGCGCCGAGTTCGACAAATTGTGCGCGCAGCAAGGGCAGGAGCTCGACGCACAGAAGCGCGCCGCGCTCATCTACCGCATGCAGGAGGTGATGTACGCGGAGAACCCGCAGAACGTGCTCACGTACTTCGACTACCTGCAGGCCGTCAACGTGGAGAAGTGGGAGGGGTGGACTCCCTACTACGACGCCGAGGGTCCCGTCTTCTACAACGGCATGGTGCGGAGCTACATCAATGTTGGGCCGAAGGCCGCCGCCTCCGCGGCGAGCGGCGGCAGCGGCGTCGGCGGCAGCGGCGCCGGCCTCGTGATCGGCATGGTCATCGCCGTCGTGATCGTCGCGGGCGTGCTCGTCTGGTGGCTGCGACGCCGTCGCGCGGGTCGCGCCGAAGAAGTGTAGGCGGCGGCCCGCGCGGTCGCGGGACTGGCGCGCGGCGCGCCCGCCGGCATGCAGACGGTGTACGGCGCCTGTCGGTGGCCGGTGCATCGATGAGGCGGGCGTTCAACGGGATCGTGGGTCGACGATCGCCGCGTCCGGCGCCGGCGCCGGCGCTGTCGCGGAGCCGGCGCACGGCGCGGCCCCCGCGCGGCGGAGGCGCCGCCAAACGTCCACCGCCGGCCCCGCGCATTGTCTCCCCAGAGAGCCGTTCGTCCACCTGTCAAAGACCCGCGGCGCATGTCAGCATCCTTGTCGGCAGCGAGAATCGTCGAGGGGGGAGCCGGCATGGCCGAGGAGCGCGAAGGATCGCCCGACAGCGTCGCGCTCGTCTACGGCCGCGCGGGACGCCCACGGGAGCCTTCTCATCTTCGTCGGCATCATCGCTCTCATCGCGGCCGCGGGGCTCTTCTTCGCCGGCATCGTCTGGTTCAACCTGGATATCACACCTCGCGTCCGGGAGCTCGCGGACGACTATCTCCTCTCAAGCCGACGCGATGCCGAGCTGCAGATCCTCGGGAACACGGTGAGCGTCATCCGTCGCAACGAGCGTACCCTGCAGCGCGCCGACTCGCTGTTCGGCTTCGCCGTGTTACTCTTGTTTCTGGGTACGCCGCTTATCGGAGCGCGAGTCGCGCTACTGCTACTCCAGGAGGCGTCATGAGCAAGAATGCCAAGAAGAAGTCCAAAGACGCGAGCCCCGCTGACGCGACGGCCAAGACCCCGTCCCCGGTTAGCCCTGACGACCGCCCCAAGTCGATACTTCCGCCACCAGACCCGGATCTCGACGGCACGCAGAAGCGCGGCTTCGGCGTCTTCAAGCGCGGGCCGGGCGCTGTCTGACTCGCGGTCACGCCGGGCGAGCCGCCCGGCGGATCTGCGCTCTCGCGGTGCTCGAGCTCGGCGCTCGTCGACCCGCAACTCCGTTGAACGCCGGCCTCATCGATGCGCCGGCCGCCGACTGGAACGGCGTGTCGAACGCGGCCATCTGGGGCTCTCCCGTGTACGTCATGGGCCGATGGTAGCCGACCGACTCCGGCTTTGGAAGGCGTGCGAGGCAACGTCCACCCGTCGTGCGTCAGACTACACGAATGTGCGCGAATGCCGCGGGCTGGCGAGGCCGGCGGGGCTGCCGCGGCTGCGGCGGCGGGGTAGTACTGTGAGGGAAGATAAGGAATTCCGGCGAATCCTTATCTTCCCCCCGACGCGCGAGCCTGCGGAGGGCCGTTCGCGCCGCGACAGTTAAGGAATCCTTATCTTCCCCTTCCGTGTGCGCCCAGACAGTTGGAGGTGAGGCCCTTCGGGTGAACCGACAACGATAA
>JBAXRL010000685.1:0-2367 GCA_037131205.1 Actinomycetes bacterium
GGCCGGGGAGGCCGCCGACGCGGCCCGGCCGGCCGCGGCGGGAGCCGGCGCGGCGGCCGCGGCCGCGAACCCGGCGACGATCGCCAGGCACGCCAGCAGCGCCGCGCTGCGGGCTATCCTGAGCGCTCGCACGGGCGGACGGAGCCTCCCCCGCACGGAGGGAATGGTCGGGGCGTCGCCGCCTGCCGGCTCGCCGCGCGCTCTCTTCTCGTCAGTCCCCATGGTCGTCTCCTGGTTCGTGTGGCGGCGCTCAGCCTGACTGCCGCGCGCCGTCTCGAGCGACTCTCGCCGTGCATATCGGCAGCGATGCCCGGAGACTGGAGTCGGCAGGAGGAGCGGAAGGGCCGCCTCGCCGTCGAGAGCCGGCGCCCGGTGGCCGTTTGGTCGATCGGGAGACACCGCTCAGGGACGCCGCCCGTCGGCTGCGCGACGGCTCCGGCGAGCTCGGCGGGATCGCGTGTGCGGACTCCTCATGACGCCGGCGTGCGCGGATCCTCGCGCCGTGCGCCAGGATGACGATGGCAGGGTACGGGAGACGTTGCGGGAATGGGGTGCGTCGGCCGCGGCGCAGCGCACGGCGAGCCGCCCGGGGATCGTCGCCGCGAGGGCGCCTGGTAGACGAACGGTGGCCGGTCGCCGTGGCCCCGGCCCCGGAGCCGATCGCCTCGGTCAGCGCCCCGGCGCGTCTCTGCGGCTACTCGCAGATAGGCGCGAAGTCGCACGTCCTGCAGAGCCCGCTTGCGCGCTTCTCGAACGCCTCCATCTCCAGGGGGATGTTCCGTCGCGGGTCGCGCGTGAGGGCGCGCATGCGGGCCACGCCCTCGCGCACAGTGCGCGCGGCCTCCGCCTTGAAGTCGGGGGCGGGGTCGACGGGCTCGGTCCGCCCGGCGGCGACGTACTCGATGTGCCCGCGGAGAGCAAGGCCCTCGAGCGCCGGGTGAGTCGCGCGCGCCCACCACACCTGGAGCAGTACCTGCATCGGGTTGGTGTCGTCCTCGCGCCCGCTCTTCCAGTCGATGACGTGCAGCGTGCCCTCGTGGACGTAGGCCATGTCGGGCGCGGCGAAGACCTTGAGCCCGTCGTGCTGGAAACTGGCGAAGGCGGGGATCTCGATGCGGCCGGCGTCGCCGCAGGCGCACAGCCGCTCCCAGTGGGACGTCGCGAGGAGGCCCGCCATGCAAGGCCCGGCCTTCTCGTTCAGACGGTCGACCTCGGGCTGCGTGTTCTGCTCGAGGTACAGGGCGCGGAGCATGACGACCTTGCCTGGCTTGTGCTCGAACGCGGCGCGGCCGGACTTCGAGGTCCGCCACGCCTGTCGCAGCGCCGCTCGCGTCCGCTGCTCCAGAACCGCGGCCGTGGGCAGCGGCTTGCCGCTGCGCGCGGCCGCCTCCAGCTCCCTCGCGCGCTCGTCCATCTGTTGGCCGAGGAGCGCGTCCAGCGAGGTGAGCTTGTTGAGCCGGTAGGCCATCCGCGACTCGGGCGGGGCGTCGTCGAGCCAGCCGTTGTGCGAGAGGTAGTAGCCGTAGAAGTAGGCGCGCGGGCAGCGCTCGAGCTTGCGCTGTCGGCTCATCGACCAGGAGAAGTCGGGGTAGGGTCTGATCTCGAACGCGCTCATCGCCACTCCACCTCCTCCGGCGTCTCCGCCTCTGCCCCTGCGCTGACCGTGGCCAGGGCCTCGATCCAGTCCATGTGTGGCCACATCGTGTCGTTGGCCAGGCCTGTCGGCAGGGACACGACCCACGTCACCCCGCCTGCGGCAAACAGTCGTATGCCCAACTGCACCTCCGAATCGTCGATGTCGCGGCCCCTCGCGGAGCTCCTCGAGGCCGCGGGCGCGGCGGAGTCCGCGTCCCCGGGCTCCGCGAAGAGCGGGTCGATGCGCTCCCGCGGCGATCGAGGCTGAACACATCATCATAGATGACGGCTCGGACGGAAGATCCGACAGAGAACCTGGCGGTCGGCGCTCGGCGCCGCGGGCGACGCCGCGGGCGACGTCGTGACCGGCGGCCCAGTCGCGACGTCGGGTGACCCGCGGGCCGAGCGGGCGCGCGTGCAGGCGCGCGTGCAGTCCGCGCGGCGGCGTCAGGCGGTGTCGACATGTCGTACGCACGGTAGCCATCGCCCTCGGTGAGCGCGCCCTCGGCGACCATCTCCGCGGCGAGCTGAGCGGTCGACAGACGCGGCGCTCCTCTGTCCCGAGCGCGTCGACCGCATCTGCCGGGTGGAGCGCCCCCGGGAGGTGCGGGCGTCGCTGCGGAACGAGCCGCTGGTCGGGGGCCGCGCCGACTGAGGACGCTCTTCCGCGGAGGCGCATCCGTGCGCGCGCCGCCGCGCTACGACGACGCGAGGCGCAGCTCCGCGCCCAGG
>JBAXRL010000686.1:0-2366 GCA_037131205.1 Actinomycetes bacterium
TGGGTCAGTGGAAACGTATCTCTCCAGAAGCCGTATCTTGTCCAGGACAGACATTAGCTACCCGCCTTTGCTCGCTCTCCGATCCATCACGATACATGTCAAGTCAGGAGTCGCGTCCTCAGGGCTCCCAAAGGCCAGAGCCCGAGATGCCTGACCTGAGCCACGTCGAAGGGATCAAGGGCCAAGAGACCTGCAGGCCACTGACACCGCTTCCTCCGACTCGGTCCAGGTCTTCTTCGTCTGCTCGTCCTTGGACTCGCGCCTCCTGCTTCCGGCAATCGCTACACCGTTGCATCCCGGTCACCGCGTTCGTTGCCGATCCTACTCCTTTGTTGGAGGGCAAGAAGCGACGTTGCGTCACGCTAGGCAGCGTCGAGGTGGTAGGGGCGCCGCCTTTGCCCTGCCTCAGGCGGCGACCAGCATCCTGCGCGCGACGAGCTCGGCGACGAGGCCGAGCAGGTCGCGTTCTCCAGCGCCGTCCTCGGCTTCCGCGAGCTTTGGGGTGAGCGTAGCCACCACGCCCGCGAGGCTGCGCTGCCCGTGGAGCTGGTCCCAGATGGCCTTGCCTGCGCCGTTCATGGTGAACAACTCGTCCCCCATGTCGCCGCACCCAGCGACCAGGGGCCGCAGATGATCTCGCCCTCGATCTCGCGGGCAACGACGTCCTCCGACGGCGTACCGGCTCAGCGTCCGAGGTGCTCGTAGGCCTCATCATGAGGACCCATCTGCACGAACTTCACCGTTTCGTCGGCGCAGCTTGAGCAATCATGACAACGCACGATCTCGTGGTCTCCCCTTCGTCGGCAGATCAGGCAGTAGAGGTAGGTGATGAGGACCGACGGGACTCTGGAGGATCATGTCCACTTTCTTCTGGACCAGGCGCTTCAGAGCGGCGTGCTTCTTCAGCGCAGCGACGAAGTAGTCGCTGAACAGGGCGATCATCAGAAGATCTCGACGTAGGGCGACCACCTCGTTTCACCGGACTGGATCTTCGCCATCGTCTGCAGGAGGCTGTCTCTGAACCCGGGGTCGTCGAGGATGACCGGCATGGGATCGCCGTCGTGGACGCGCTGCAGATGCAGGACGAACTGCGTGAAGACCTCCGAGACCGTGGTGCGTTGCAGCGAGGCGTAGCTCTTGGCGTAGTCGATGAGGTCCTGGTCCATCGTGATGTTGAGCTTGCTCTTGCGCATGGTGGTCGCTACCTCCCTTGAGTATGCGCCTATTATGCGCCCCATGTGCGCCCCCATCAAGGGGGGAGTGGTGCTGGGGTTTCCAGCGAGCGCCTGGTAGCGCGCCGGCTCCACGTAGCGCGCACGCGCAGCGCCGGTCCGGAGGCGGCGGCCGCGCTGCGCTCCCACGGAGATTCACGGAGCGGGAGGCGACCCTCCGCGGAGTCTCAGCCCGCGCCTCTCACGAAGCAGAAGGGGTGCATACCCCGAGTGCATACGCAACCAATCGCACCTTCGGACGTCTGTCTCTTCAAGCGCCGTGACTACCTCTTTGCCTGACCTTGACAAAGCCGAGCCGCTCCAACCTGCGGATGGCCTCGTGTCCCGACATGCGACGCGAGTCAGGCATTGACGGCGACCTCAAAGGTGGTGAGCAAAGGCCGCGCGACTTGAACCAGAGGGAACTCCTCCAGATAGAGCTCTGTCGCCTCCTTGAGATTGGCGACGGCCTGCTCGACCGAAGAGCCCTGACTGACTGTTCCGACCTCAGGGCATTCCGCGACATAGAGGTCCTCCTCTTTGTGCAGGACCGCGGTCAGTACTTCTATCTTCATGTCAGCACCTCCAACCCCCGTTTAGCGACAACACCCACGGCGTTCAAACCGCATGTCACGTAGCGCCAGGTTGGATGCGGTCAGGGCTACCGTACCACCGTCATCCCGGCGTAGCTCCAGCACGGCCTCCTCAAGCCCGCCCCGCACCAGCCCGATCAGCTCGGGCTGCTCCAGACTCTCCTCGTCGGCTCGTCCAGGGGCTCGCGCCTCCCGCCTCTGGCGTTCGCAACGCTGCGCTTCGTCCCGGTCACCGCGGGCAAAAGGCGACGTTGCGTCGCGGCGCGCAGCGCCGCCACGAAGGCGGCGCCTGCCTTGCCCCGCCTCAGGCGACGACCAGCATGCGGCGCTCCACAAGCTGGGCGGAGAGGCCGAGCACGTCGCGTTCTCCAGCGCCGTCCTCGGCTTCGAGCTCCAAGTTGAGCTCCGCCACCACGCCTGCGGGGCTGCGCTGCCCGTCGAGCCTGTCCCCGATGGCCTTGCCGGTGTCGTTGTGCGTGAACAGCTCGGCCTCCCTGTCGCCGCTGCCGGCCCCCAACGGCACGCTGCTGAGCTTGCCCTCGATCTCGCGGGCGACGACGTC
>JBAXRL010000687.1:0-2366 GCA_037131205.1 Actinomycetes bacterium
CCAGGTGTCGGTGTTGCGGCGCCACTGGCGGTAGGCGATGTGCAGCCTGTCCTGCCGATCGCAGATGAAGGCCAGATAGGTCATGCGGCCCTCCTCGACGCCCGATCCGCTCCGCTCCGCGTAGCCCGTGGTCCCCACCTGCTCCAACTGCGCCCAGCCCTGGTAGGCGGTGAACGGTACGAGCGACTGTCTGTACTGGAAGGGATGACCGTGGGCGCCGGCGATCACGTGCAGATAACCCCTGGAGTCGATGACGATCCCCGGTTGCGCATGGCCGTCGTTGCCGAGCTGCGACCACGCCAGGAGTATGCGGCGCCCGAGCGCCTGCTTCCGCCGGTCCCAGGTCACCACATAGACCGGTGAGCCCTGGCCGGGACGAGGAGTGCTCTCCGCGTACACGATCCAGCTGAGGTCGCCGTGAGAGACCACGGCGCTCGCCGTGGTGGCTCCGTCGCCCAGGCCCAGAGAGCGGGTGCTGATCGGCGTGAGAGCCGGGACGGCGATGCCGTCGCCGGAGAAGTACGGCAGGCTCAGGTACAGCGTCCGCTGGAGCTTACCCGTATCGGGGTTGACCAGCGGCTCGACCAGGGAGACGAGCAGCAGCGGTGGGCCGTCGATGACGTTGTGCCCCACCCATGTCTCGCTGACGATGTCGCCGGCGGGCAGCTCCACGACTCGCCAGGTGGCGCAGCCGTCGGTGGACCACAGCATGAGGTTGCGCAGGCCGCCGCCCTCCAGGCGTACTGTGATCAGGGTGTAGGCGCGGTCCTTCGTGTCGAAGACGATCTGCGCGGTAGGGCCACCGCCGGCCCCTTGGGTACCCGTGAAGTCCGGGTAGGCGGCGCGGATGGCGCGCAGCATGTCGAGGCGCTTCCAGGCGCCGCCCCGCAGGGTCTGCACGTACCCGGTGTAGTCGGGGTCGCCCGACCGGCTGCGGATGTACGGCCGGTCGGCGCTGTCGAAGGTGGGGAGGTTGCGCGTGAACGGCGGCGCGTAGCCGAACTGCGAGAAGAGGCCGCCGTCCGGCTGGATGGCGATGGGCGGAGGCGTGGGCGTCGGCGTGGGCGTCGGCGTCGGCGTCGGCGTGGGCTCCGAGGCGGCCCCTTGGCCGGGCGCGGGACTCCGGGGGGAGGCGACGCTCGCCGCGGTCCCCGAGAGCGTCGCCAGCAGCACGACGGCGAACGCCAGCGGAGCGGCGATGCCGAGGATGCGGCCGGCGTGACCGGCGAACGGTCTGGTGCTTGTCCTGGTGCTCCGCGCCATGCCCTCAAGGATACACGCTTGCGGAGGGGGATGACGCCGGCGCGGCGCGCGAGGGCCTCCGCGCCGGCGTCCGCCGGCGTCAGGCCAGGCTGGCCTCGACGCTGAGCGCGACGTTGCCCTTGAGGGCGCCGGAGATGGGGCAGCCGTCCTTGGCGGCCTCGGCGGCCGCCTTGAAGCCGGCGGCGTCGAGGCCCGGTACCGTACCCTTGACCGTGAGCGCGGAGCTCGCCACCTTGAAGCCCCCCTCGATCTGGGCGAAGGTGACGGTGGCGCTCACCTCCAGCCTCTCGGGCGGCGTGCCGGCCTCCCCGAGGATGCCCGAGAGCGCCATGCAGTAGCAGCTCGCGTGCGCCGCGGCGACGAGCTCCTCGGGGCTGGTCTTGCCCTCGGAGCGCGCCGTGCGCGACGCCCACGTGACGGGCAGGGGTCCGGCGGCGGCGCTGCTCGTGAGCGTCACGGCGCCTGTGCCCTGGGCGAGTGAGCCCTCCCAGACGGCTGCGGCGGTGCGTTGGGCGTCTGCCATGGCAGTTCCTCCTTGATCGAGCGGCCGGGCGCTGCCGCGCCGGCCCGGCCGCACTCTGTCTTCATCGCAGATGAGATGCCCGAAAGGGCGCGGGCGCCAAACGCCTGCCGCCCGCGCTCCGCAGCCCGCCGCCGATGCCCGTCCGCCTCCGCGCCATGCCCGGCGCCCGCCTCAGCGGTCGCCGAGGCAGTACAGCGAGCCGTCGCGCGAGCCGATGAACACGCGGCCCTTCCACATCACCGGCGTGCTCTCGTAGCCGCCGCCGCCGGAGAAGGAGCTGGTCTCCACGATCTTCACCGTGAACCAGTTGCCATCGGGGCTCTTGAGGGCGCCGGCGTCGCCCTTCTTCGCCGCCTGCCACTTCACACTGTAGAGGTGCACCTTGGCGTCGTAGGCCGCGCAGACGATGGTGTCGTCGACCATGATCGGCGTAGAAATGGCGCCGCTCACGTAGAACCTGGCGATGAGCTTCGGCGTGTGGTACGGCCCGTCGAGGTTGGGGCCGGGCGCCGTGCCGCCGGCCAGGGCGTCCTGGGCCACCACGTAGAGGTTGCCGTCGATGGCGGTGAACGCCGCCAGA
>JBAXRL010000688.1:0-2363 GCA_037131205.1 Actinomycetes bacterium
GCGAGGATCAGCGCGGCGATCGCGGTGCGCAGCCACAGCGCCTCGACGATGCCCAGCGCGCCGATGACGTGCACCGCCAGCGCCGAGCCGATCTGCATGGACGAGGCGATGACCATGACGAGCAGCGCCGCCGAACCTGCGGCGCGGCGCTGCTCGTGCCCTGCGGGCGACTGTCTGCCGGGTTTCGGGGCGGCCACGTGGCGAGTGTAGCGGAACGGCGGCGCGAGCGACGGGCGCCCGGCGACGGCGCCCTTTTCGAGCCGCCCATGAGTTTGGATCTCGCTCACGGGGAATACCGACCATAGTGGTTGGGTATCCATGGCCCGAAGGAGTCCGCATGACCGATGACGCTACCCCTGCGCAGACGCTCGACTGCATAGGGCTCTACTGCCCCGAGCCGTTGTTCCAGACCAGAGAGAGCATCGACGCCATCGCGATCGGCGAAGTGCTCGAGGTCTACGCCGACGACCCCGCCGCCGAGGAAGACCTGACGAGGTTCGCCAAGCGCGCCGGACACGAGGTGGTCGCCGTCGACAACGACGGCGACCAGTTGCACATCCTCATCCGCCGCCTCAAATGACAAGGAGCAGACGACCATGAAGAACGACAACTCGATCCTGTACGTGCAGACCAGCAACGCCCCCGAGAGGCAGTACTCGCCGCTCGTGCTGGCGCAGAGCGCCAAGGCCATGGGCGTCGAGGCCGCCGTCTACTATCTGGGCATGGGGCTGACCATCCTCAAGCCGGGCGAAGCGGAGAAGATCCAGGTGGGCAGCTTCCCGACGGTCGCGGAGATGCTCAAGAAGACCATCGACATGGGCGTCACCGTCTACGTGTGCGAGGCCTCCAGGCAGATGCTCGGCTGGGAGAGCGTGGAGCTCATCGACGGCGTCAAGATCGTCGGCGCGGCCACCCTGAACGACCTCGCCCTGGACGCCGGCGCCACGATGTGGTTCTGAGCGGGTCCGCGGCATGACACCCATGAACCCCGCGGACGACATCGTCTACGCCGACTACCAATCCTCCAAGCCCGTCGACCCGCGCGTCGTCGAGGCGATGCTGCCCTACTTCGGCGCCGCCGGGACCTTCGGCAACGCGGCCTCTCTGCACGCCGTGGGCGACGACGCGACGGCGGCGCTCGAGGTCGCCCGCGCCGCCGTCGCCCGTTTGTTCGGCGCTCAGCCCCAGGAGATCGTCTTCACGTCTGGCGCCACCGAGGCCAACAACCTGGCCATCATCGGGTACGCGCAGCGCAACCGCCGCAAGGGCGACCACGTGATCATCACCGAGGCCGAGCACATCTCGGTGCTCAACATCGCCAAGTACCTCGAGAAGAACGGCTTTCGGGTGACGCGCGCGCCCATCGACCTGTACGGGCGCGTGTCGGCGAAGAAGCTGCGCGCGCGCATCACCGACGAGACGATCCTCGTCAGCGTCGGCTGGGCGAGCAACGAGATCGGCACGGTGCAGCCCATCGCCGAGATCGCCGGGATGCTGGCCGGCAGCGGCGTGGCGCTGCACACCGACGCGGTGGCCGCCGAAGGGCTCGTGCCCATCGACATGAGCGCCGTACCGGTGAGCCTCATGAGCCTGTCGGCCAACGACATCTACGGGCCGCGCGGCCTGGGCGCGCTGTACGTACGCAAGGGCGTGCAGGTGGCGCCGGTGCTCGTCGGCGGCGGCCAGGAGCGCGGCCTGCGCTCGGGCACCGAGGACCTGGCGTCCATCGCCGGCATGGCCGCCGCCGCCACGATCATGGCGGCGGAGATGCCGGCCGAGGTGCTGCGCCTCGCCGCCCTCCGCGACCGCCTCGTGGGTCGCGTGCTCGCCGAGATCCCGGACTCGCACCTCAATGGCGCCCCGCTCGACCCGCCCGGCGGGCGCCTGCCGAACAACGCCCACTTCCGCTTCGACGGCGTGGAAGGCGAGGCCATGATCCTGTCGCTGCGCGACCAAGGCGTGGCCGCGGCCACCGGCTCGGCCTGCAGCTCGAAGACGCTCGAGCCCTCCCACACGCTCATCTCGTGCGGGCTCCTGCACGAGGAGGCCCACGGTTCGCTGGAGTTCACCTTCGGGCGCTTCAGCAGGGATGACGATGTGGACCGCATCATGGCCGTGCTGCCCGGCGTGATCGCCCGCTTGCGGGTGCTCTCGCCGCTGTACAAGGTCAAGACCCCGGCGTGAGGACCAGCGCGCCACCGACACCGACCAGTCAGACCGAGAGGCACCATTCATGAAATCGACCCAGTACAGCGAGAAGACCCTCGAGCACTTCCGCAACCCGCGCAACGTCGGCACGCTGGAGGGGCCCAACGTCGCCGTCGGCCGCGTCGGCAACCCCGTCTGCGGCGACATGATGGACA
>JBAXRL010000689.1:0-2361 GCA_037131205.1 Actinomycetes bacterium
GCGGCCGCGGCGACCCGGCGGCCGCGGCGACCCGGCGGCCGCGGCGCGGGGTAGTACGTAAAGGGAAGATAAGGATTCCCTAACTGTCGGGTCGCGTACGGCCGTTCGCAGGCTCGATCGCCGGAGGGAAGATAAGGATTCGCCGGAATTCCTTATCTTCCCTCACAGTACTACCCCGCCGCGGCGGCTCCCACGGCCGCGGCGACCCCGGCGCGCCATGTCCGCCTTCTCGCCGCTCGTCGATCCGGAGGCTGATCGCGCAACGGGACGGAAGGGGATGGTCATGCTTACCGATTCGCGACATGCCGCCGCGGCCGCCCGCTGCCCGCCGGGCCTCGACCTCGAGGCCGAGGGACCGCTCCTCGCGGCCGCCACAGGTTGCCATGCACCAGCCCCTCCACCTGCGGTGGTCGGCGGGCCGCGTAGCGCAGGCAGAGCCGGCCGACTAGCCCAACCCCCACTCCCCTTCCACCGCTTCGCTCTCCTCAACCCCGCGCGACCCGCCCACAAGCCTGCATTCCGCGCATTCCCGCGTGCCGCCGGGCCATCCCTGCTCACCGCTCTCGTCAACCGACGACGTGGCTCATCGCGCCGAATCCTGAGCTCTGGAACGAGGATATCGGTCGCTGAGCCTCCTCGACCGCCGGTCGCTGCCCGCTTGCGCCCCTGGTCGCTGCCCGCTTGCGCCCCCGATCCCCGCGCCGTTACCGCGGCGTATACTCGAGGCACGCCGAACCGTTGTGTGATCAGGAGGGTCGCCATGACCGCACGCCGCGTCATTTCCAGCCCTGCGAAGGCCGTTCGCTGCGCCTTCCTCACAGCGCTGCTTCTCACCGTGTGTGCGGCGAGCGGCGCTCTCGCGCCTCTCGCCGCCGGCCACAACATCACCTGCGAGAGGAGCCCCCGCGACTTCGCCGCCCCCCATACGGCCAACCTGAACAGCGCCGCGCACAACGAGCTCCCGGCCGGCCCGCAGGGCTTCGCCACGACGTGGGATCCATTCGTGACGCGGGTCCTGCATCAACCGCGCGGTAACATGCCCGCACCGATCACGACCACCACCAACGCCTACTACATCGCCGGAGACACCCTCGCCAGGCACACCCTCGACATCTACGCGCCGCAGAACGCCAGGGCGGCCCCGGTCGTGGTGTTCGTGCCCGGAGGAGCCTGGCGCCAGGGCGACAAGAGCAAGTACGGCGAGATGGCCCAGACGCTGGCCGGCTACAACGGATACGTCGTCGTGACCGTCAACTACCGCCTGTCGAACGACGAGGACGGCAACGCGGTGCACCCCGACCACGTCAACGATGTGGCCGCGGCCTGCCGCTGGGTGCGGGACAACATCGCCGGCTACGGTGGCGATCATGCCAGGATGTTCCTGTTTGGCCAGTCGGCCGGGGCGCACCTGGTCTCGCTGCTGGTCGCCGACAGGACCTACCTCACCCAGGCCGGGCTGACCCTCTCGAATTTCCGCGGTGTGGTGGCCATGAGCGGAGCGTACAGACTGTACGACCTGGCCGCGTTCCCGCAGAACCCGCTGGGGCTGTCCGCCAAAGAGACGCTGATGTACAAGGCGATCCTCGCCAACGCCTTCGGCTCCTGGAAGCGCGCGGTGCTCGACCCGGCCTCTCCCGCGGTACAGATGAAGGCGGGCCGGCCGCCGTTCCTGGTCATCACCACGGCAGCCGACATGCCCGGGTTCGAAGCCGACGGCAGGCATTTCGCCGCCCGAGCCCGCGAGGTCGGGGTCAGCGCCAGGTTCCGCAAGCTGGTGCGCTCAGACTACAGCGACGCCACATGGCAGAAGGCGACCCAGCTGGCCGCCGAGGAACCGGCGCTGGCGGAGTACATCGGGCACTACGCCGAGGTGGTGGCCATCAACCCCACCGACCGCGACCGGCCGCCCACGACCTGGATCACCGCGTTCATCAGCTCGCACTGAGGGCGCCGGCGGCTTCGGCCGCCGACTCTTTGGGCCGCTGGACCAACGGCCCGACGATGGTCGAGGCGCCCGCCACGACGCAGGGCGTGCGCCTCACCGACTTCGGTGCGTCTGCGCTGGAGATGAGACAGCGGCTCTCCCTGCTTCTCGCCAGGTAGGTCTGGGATCCCGATCGACTGGCGACGATCATCAGGGAGAGCGCCCGGGGCAAGCGGGTCCCCGGACGCGCCCGCAGGCGGCAGCGCCTCAGTCCCGGCCCGGCGGCAGCCTGTCGGCATGGCGATAGACGATGCCGCGGTAGTCACCGGCCTTCGCGCGGTGCAGGTGGTCCGCGCCGAAGACGCGGCGCGCTCGGCCGCGTCGCTGAAGTCGACGACGTAGGCCAAGCGCGCGCTACAGTCCGAGCTCGGCCTTGA
>JBAXRL010000690.1:0-2360 GCA_037131205.1 Actinomycetes bacterium
ACACCAGCGATCCACGCGATCATCAGGACCGGGTGTGATCGTCCAGGGTCGGTCGCGATCGTCCTGGATCCCCGGCCGGCTGGAGGTGTTCGCGCGCTCCGCGCACGGGGCGGAGGTGTGGACCCACGACGAGCACTTCCGCGAGCTGCCCGGCGTGCGCTTCGTCCAGACGCCGGCCCCGACAGACTGACGCCGTCAAGGTGAGACCGGCCGGGTCGCCATGTGTGATCCGTGTGGTGCTACGAGACCTCGGCACGCGATCCGCGTCCGACGCGGACCCCATCCTCGAGCTCGCCGCACGCACGCCGCCGACCTCGTCGAACCCGGTGCGCAGTCGTCCTCCGAGCTCGCGGGTGAAGCCCTTGCCGGCATCGGGGCGGCGCCGCCGAATCAGCGGACCGTAAACCTCCGGCGCGTCGGGTCGATGCGCCTGTTCGCCTCACTCGCAGAGCATGCACATCCTCAGCACCTTGACCACGCGCTCCTCGGCGAGGATCTGGTACACCAGGCGGTGGTGGATGTTGATGCGCCGCGAGCAGGCGCCGTTGAGGTCGCCGACCAGCTTCTCGAACGGCGGCGACCGGAACGGGTCGGCTTCGAGGACGGCGAGCAACTCCTGCGCCTTCGGCTTCAGCCCGGCCCCAGGAAGCTTCTTCGCGTCCTTGCGCGCCTGCTTCGCGACGAGCAGCCGCCAGCTCACCAGCCGGGCTCGTCCTCGAGCTCAGTGGCCGGCGTCGCCATGCCCTCGAGGATCGATTCGCGCAAGCCGGGGATCGAGACCAGGTAGAGCGTCTCCTGCACGGCGCGCCAGTCGTCCTCCGAGACGAGCACGGCGTTGCCGCGCTTGCCGGTGATCTGCACGGGCTCGTGCGACTGCGAAACCTCGTCGAGAAGCTTGTAGAGCCGCTTGCGCGCTTCGGTGGCGCTCATGGTCGTCATCGCTGACCTCCCTATACGTACGGGAAAGCGTACCACAATGGACGCTGAAAGTCCAGTGCCGGCAGTTCGACGATCGTGCGTGTCCAGAGGGGGCTCCGCCAAACCGAGTCAGGTTGCCACCGAGTCCTTCGGCCACCTCGGCTTCCCCCAGCCCACGGACGGCGCCCGCCTCGTGCTCACCGACTCGGGCGGTGTCCTGGAGGCGGCCACCGCCCTCGGCGTGACCTGCCTCACGCTGCGCACCACCGCCGAGCGGCCGGTCACCGGGGCCGCAGACGCCAACGCAGGGCAGAGCCGAAGACGTCGAGTGGCGCCATCCCGAAACGAGCGCATGCCCGGGCAATGGTTGCGCGCTTGTTCTCGAGTGCCTGGACCATGTCGCACTCCAGCGAGCATGGCGCCGCGCGCAGCAGCGGCGCCGGCGGCGAGAGCCCAAGCGGAGTCGGGCAACATGTTTCAGAGAACGCGCAAGCACGGCTCGTGTTGCGACACGCTGGCGCGCCGCGGGTCTTCCCCCAGAGGCCGCGGACTCTCGCAGCCCTTCGTCAAGCTGCCGGCGGCACCCGAGCCACAGGCTCTCCGCGAGCTCCTCGAGTGCCTCCCTCTTCGGCACGACGTGACCGCCCTTCTGCCTGGCCTGGGCGACGCCGAGCCGTTCCGGCGCGCGAATGACCTCGAGTCCCGACACGCGACGCGAGTCAGGCATCGACCGCGACCTCGAAGGTGGTCAGGAAGGGTCGCGCCACCTGAGCCTGATGGAATTTCCTCCAGATAGAGCTCGGTCGCCTCCTTGAGATCGGCGACGGCCTCCTCGACCGAGGAGCCCTGACTGACGGTTCCCACCTCAGGGCATTCGGCGACGTAGAGGTCCTCTTCCTTGTGCAGGACCGCGGTCGGGACCTCCGTCTTCATGTCGGCGCCTCCAGCCGTATCCGGCCTTGTCGGTCGGCTCGATCTCCGAGGGCGGGAACCAGATGGATCCCGCGTACACATCGGTTCGGGCCGCCGCGGATCCCGCTCGGCGCCCGTGCTCCCCGCCGCATTTGCGGAGAGGCAACAGAGGACTCGTCGCGTTCCCATCTCGTGACCATCCCGTCGCTCAGGCGCCGGTGAGCCACGAATGGGGCGCCCGGTGGACGCACAGCCGGCGGCGGGCGCGGCGGCTGCGGCGGCTGCGGCGGCCAGCGGCCGCGCCGGCGGCCGCGGCGAGCGCGGCGACCCCGGCGGGCGCTTCCGGCGGGCGCTTCCGGCGGGCGCGGCGGCTGCGGCCGCGCCGACGACCCCGGCGGCCGCGGCGAGCGCGGCGACCCCGGCGGGCGCTTCCGGCGGGCGCTTCCGGCGGGCGCGGCGGCTGCGGCCGCGCCGACGACCCCGGCGGCCGCGGCGCGGGGTAGTACGAAAAGGGAAGACAAGGATTCCTT
>JBAXRL010000691.1:0-2346 GCA_037131205.1 Actinomycetes bacterium
TGCTCGAGCTCGTACCGGGGGCGCGCGTCGGCCATATCGGCCTGTACCGCGATCCCGAGACCAAGAAGCCGCACGAGTACCTGGTGAAGCTCCCCGAGGTCGAGGGGCGGACGTTCATCCTCGTCGATCCGATGCTCGCCACCGGCAACTCGGCGGCGCACGCGGTCGCGGTACTGAACGCTCGCGGCGTCCCGGACAGCGACATCCTCTTCCTCGCGCTCGTCGGCGCGCCCGAGGGGATGCGCGCCTTCAATCAACAGCACGCCGCCGTGAAGGTGTACGTGGCGTCGCTCGACTCCCACCTCAACGAGAACGCTTACATCGTCCCCGGCCTGGGCGACGCCGGCGACCGCCTCTTCGGCACGAAGTAGGATCTCTCGGATCGGCGTCACGAGACGGATCCCTCGTCGCGTGCGCCGGGGCGTCCATCCCAAGGTCGTGCAGAAACGGCTCGCACACGCCAACGTGGCCATCACGCCGGACGTCTACTCGCACACCTCATCGCATGTGCAAGCGGATGAGGCAGACAGGATCGACGCGCGGATGCGGGCTGCGATAGCCAAGGAGGGGGAGCGCGTCTCTCGCGAGCCGGTGACCCCGTCGGCCGGCGGAGGTTCGTCCGGCTGCGCGAACGCGGTACGATGGAGCCGGCTCAAGGAGTCGGACCGAACGCCTCGAGGCACTCTGGCGCGGCGCGTCAGGCACAGTGGCGGGTCACGAGCGAAGGGGGCAGCGATGAGCGGCGACGTCTACGAGCGCCTCGCGGCCGCGCTCGACGGCCTGGCCAACGGCTTCCCGCGCACGGCGTCGAACGTCGAGCTGCGCATCCTGCGTCACGTCTTCACGCCCGACGAGGCCGAGGTGGCGGCGGCGTTGACCGGGCGGCCCACCGCGGCCGCCGACGTCGCCCGGCGGGCCGCCCTCGAGCCTGCCCGCGTCACGGCGACGCTCGAGAGTCTCGCGGAGCGCGGCGTGATCTGGACGGGCCGAGTCGATGGTGCTTCGGGCTACCGCCTGGCGCCGTTCGTCGTCGGCTTCTACGAGGCGCACATGCTCGAGACGCACGATGTCGAGTTCGCGCGCCTCGTCGAGGAGTACTTCTGCGGCGGGGGCGCCGTGGGGATCATGAGCGCTCAGCCGGCCATCCATCGCGTCGTCCCCGCGCGAGGAGCGACCGAGATGGAGTGGGTGCTGCCCTACGACGATGTGCGCGCCATCCTCGGGAAGGCGCGCTCGTTCCGCGTCGAGACGTGCGTCTGCCGTCTGCAGCAGGACGAGCTCGGGACCAGGCGCTGCGACCTGCCCCTCGAGGCGTGCCTCTGGTTCTCCTACGCCGAGAGCAGCGATGAAGCGCGCGGGATCTCGCACGAAGAGGCCCTCGCGGTCCTCGACGAAGCGGAGCGTGTCGGCCTCGTGCACACGGTGAGCAACGTGGCTTCGGGGATCGGCTACGTCTGCAACTGCTGCGGCTGCTGCTGCGGGCTGCTGCGCGGCATCAACGAGTGGGGCCTCGAGGGCTCCGTGGCCCAGGCGAACTACGTCGCCGAGATCGACCCGCTCACGTGCACCGCCTGCGGCGCCTGCGAAGAGCGCTGCCAGGTCGACGCAATCGCCGAGAGAGACGACGGCGCGCGCGTCGTGCGCCGCGAGTCGTGCATCGGCTGCGGCCTCTGCGTGACGGGCTGTCCCGCTGAGGCCGCGCGCCTGCGACGCAAGCCCGACGGCGAGATAGTGGCGCCGCCCGCGACCCGCGGCGCGTGGGAGCGCGTGCGGCTGAGGGGGCGCGGCGCCAGCGCGAGGTAGCCTCGGCGATGCGCAGACCGGCGCGCAGAATCACGAGTCCCACGATCTGCTGCGACGCCGCCGCGGCGTCATAGCTGCTGAGCCGGCGGAGGTCACGGAGCACCTGCGGCGAAAGCGACCGCAGCGACCGCAGCGACCGCCCCGTCGCATTGGTCGCACATGACCATCCCTGTCACTCAGGCGCTGCAGAGCCACGAATGGGGCTCCCGCCGGGCAGTTCTCCGCGGCGGCGACGCTGCCGCCGGGCAGCCCTCCGCGGCGGCGACGCTGCCGCCGTGGAGAAGGCCGCCTCTTCAACCTTCTCATCGTGCCCGGCCGTCCGCAGGCGCGGCTGCCGGGGGAAGAGAGGGGATGGCCGCTTCCTGAGGGAAGACAGCCTTCGCGCCCTGCTTCTTCAGCGGCCGCGGGCCGCTTGCCCACGCGCCTCGTCGCGCGCCTCGGCGCGCGCTTCCGGCGGCGCGGCTCCGGCGGCGCGGCTCCGGCGGCCGCGCGGCCTGGTCTTCCCTGAGGCGCAGCCGCGGAAGGCCGCGGTCGCCGCCCCCG
>JBAXRL010000692.1:0-2345 GCA_037131205.1 Actinomycetes bacterium
GCGTCGCCGCGTACTTCTGCAGCTTCCACTCCGGGATGCGGCACTGCGGGCAGGCTTCCGCGTACCACTTGTTGCGCAGCCAGCGCCCCGCGCGGCTCGTCTTGGAGTCGTGCACCACCATATGCTTGTTGCAGTGGGTGATCACGACGGCGTAGGAGCCGCGCTCGTCGAAGGACTTGATGCCGTGGAGGATGCCGCGTCGCGAGGGCCACAGCTTGAGCTTGTCGACGAGGAGGAAGAGCGGGACCTGTTTGCGGTAGTACCGCGCCTTGTGGGGATCGGTGGGCATCGGCGCGGACAGTGTACCACTCCCGGCAGGAGCCGGCGCCTGCGGCGGCGAAAGTGAAAGCCCTGCGCTTGGCGACCCGAGGCGGACCATGAACCGACGCACTCCTGCCAGCACCACCCGCGCGCGGTCGGCGTGGGCGATCCTCTGCCTTCTGGCGGCGGTCTCGGGGGCCGCCTTTGTGGCCGCCTGCGGCGGCTCCGGCGGCGGCTCATCGCCCACGGCGGCCGCGACGGTCGCGGCGACCGCGACGCCGGCGGCTTCGCCCTCGTCGCCGTCCCCATCGGCGTCGCCCGCGGCGGCCACGACCACGCTGTCGCTGTACTTTCTGAGAGGGGAGGAGCTCGGCGTCGCCGAACGCCAGGCGCGCCAGACCACGATGCCCGCCACGGCGGCGCTCGAGGCCTTGCTCGCCGGCCCCACGGCGGCCGAGAGCGCCGCCGGCCTGGCGAGCGCCGTGCCGGGCGGGACTCGCCTCCTCGGCCTTTCCATCGACGGGACGACGGCGCTGGTCGACCTTTCCGCGCGGTTCGCCGCCGGCGGCGGCAGCCTCTCGATGCAGGCGCGCGTCGCGCAGATCGTCTACACGCTGACCCGGTTCAAGACGGTGGAGACGGTCACGTTCATGCTGGAGGGAAGCGCCATCGACACCCTCGGCGGCGAGGGCCTGCTGCTCGGCGAGGGTCAGCGCCGCTCCGCCTGGCGCAGCTTCGAGCCGGCCATCTTCGTGGAAAGCCCCGGCGTCGGCGCCGTGCTCGGCAGCCCGTTCGTCCTCGAAGGCACGGCCAGCGTCTTTGAAGGCTCCTTCAGGGCGCAACTCGAGGACGCCGGCGGCGAGATCGCGAGCGCCACGATCCAGGCCTCGCGCGGCGCTCCCGAGCGGGGGCGCTTTCGCACGACGATCTCGTTCAGCGCGACGGCGCCGAGCGGCGCACTCGTCGTCTACAGCCCGTCCATGGAGGATGGCTCGCGGCAGGGCGAAGTGCGCATCCCGGTCGGATTCTCGTCGGACTGACAGGGCACGCCCGGCCGTCGGCCTGGATCGGTGGAGTCTACTGCTCCTTGTCCAACACGCGTTGCCAGAGCGGCACGACGTACCATACGACCACGATCCAGCACGTCATGACGCCCGCCCCCACGGCCGCCCACGTCTCGTTGAAGACCACGGCCGCGACCACGTACACCACGAGCGCGATCGAGGCCGCGACAAACGCGGACCCGGCCAGCGCCAGACGGTTGAACCAGAAGAGCATGCCCTCCTTGTCGTGCTCGCGAAAGCGCAGGCGATGATTAGCCGAGGGCGCCATGAGAAGGACGTTGCCCACGGCCGCGCAGAGGAACGCGGCGAAGTAGGCGCCGCGGTGCGTTTGGGTGAGCTCCTCGAAGCGGAACGTGAACGGCAGGATGAGCAGAAACGCGAACAGCACCTGGGCGCCGGGCAGCAGGATGCGCAGCTCGTTGAGCAGCTCGATGAGCTCGCGGTCGACGCGCGCTTTGCGATCCTCCACCATGTCTCCTCCCGGCCGGCGCCCCGTGCGCATCTCCGACCGCTCGATGTGCCACGCCTACGCGCGCCGGAGAAGGAGATGGCGGGGAGTGCGGGAGTCACACCCGCCTGCGTGGGTTTAGAGCCCACGCTGATCCTTCCGATCGACCCCCCGCGCCCGCTGATTCTACTACGGCGCGCCGGCAAACGTGCGGCAGGGAGACGCGGAACCTCTCACACGAGCGCCCGCGCCGCCATGACCGCGACGCCGATGGCCAGCGGCTCGTGGATGTGGCGCACGCCGAGCAGGGCCTGCGCAGCCGCGGTGAAGCCGGAGGGCAGGCCCGGCACGGCCGCAACGCTGATGGAGGATGCGTCGCCGGCGTCGATAAAGCCGCCTGAGGGGGTGGCGTCGAAGACGAGATCGCAACGCGCGAGACCCTCGGCGAGCGTCACCGGCTGCAGCTTGAGCCCGACGTCGAGCGCGGCTTGCAGCCGCGCCTGGTCGGGCTCCACGACCTCGACGGCGGCGCCGCGGCTCACGAGGCGCCGCGCGGCCGCGCGGCCCACGGG
>JBAXRL010000693.1:0-2343 GCA_037131205.1 Actinomycetes bacterium
GACGCGGAGCACAAGATCCTTCTGCGTGCCCCAGTAGCCCTCCATGGCCGCCAGTCGGGCCGGGGAGGCGCGTTTCACGGGTGGGGCCGTCTGCGGCAGCGGCCTGGGCAGGCGCCGCAAGGTCTTCTGGTCGACCAGCGCGTGCAGGAGGACGCGCTGTCCGAGTGCCCCAAGCGAGCTCGATCTGAGGGGCGTGACGGTGGTCGCCACAAAGGCAAGTCTGGCCCTCGGCGCCACCGCGAAGGTCGCGTGGTAGTCGATGGAGTCGCCGGCCTTGACCCAGCCGGTCACACCGACGGCGTCCAGGCCGGGGTCGGTGACCGTGTCCCAGCCGAGCCCGAACGCCGTCGACTTGCACGGCACAGGGTCGAAGCTGAGCAGCGTCTGATCCGTGCCCATCTCGGCCACCGAGGCGGCCGTGAGAACGCGCGCGTCGCCGTAGGCGCCGCCGTTCATGAGCATCGTGGCGAAGTGGCTCAAATCTGTGGGCGTGGAGTAGGCGCCGCCGGAGGCGAGCAGGTTGATGACCTCGCGCGGGCGTAGTGCGTCGCCCTGGTACACCCTCGCATAGGATCCGTCGGGGAAGGGCGCCAGCGGGAAGGCGGAGTGGTCCATGCCGAGCGGCGTGAAAATCTCGTCCTGCACGTACTGCGCGTAGGTCTCGCCGGTCACGGCGAGGACCAGCGCCTCGATCATCGTGAAGCCGTCGTTGCAGTAGACGCTCATGTAGCCGGGCGTGGTCTTGAGCCGCTCCCCGGCCAGGGTGTCCAGCACCTCTTGCAGATAGCCGGGGAAGTACGTATGGGTGCTGAGGTCGCCGTAGGTGGAGCCGGGGAAGCCCGAGGAGTGGTCGAGCAGCATGCGCACGGTGATCTGGCGGTACGCCGGGGAGAGCATCGTGAACCCCGGGACGTAGCGCGTGAACGGCGCGTCGAGCTCGACCTTGCCCTCGTCCACGAGCTTCATCACCGCGACGGCGGCAAGTATCTTGCTCACCGAGCCGATGCCGTACATGGTGTCCGCCTCGGGCGCCGTGGAGGTGGCCTTGTCGGCGTAGCCGAAGGTCTCCTGCCAGACGACGCGCTCGCCGCTGACGAGCGCGAGGGAGAGGGAGGCCGCGCCGGACTGCGCGAGCAGCGCCTGTGCGGCGGCGCGGCCGTCCTTGATGGTGGCCTTGTACGAGGTGGCCCGCGCCGCGGCGGTCCCCGCCACGACGGCGAGCAGCATGATGACGAGCGCGAGTGCGACGAGCGCCCTTCCCGCCCGAGCGGCGATGCGGTGCTTCATGGCGATGCCTCCTCTGTCTGCCTGGCGCCCCGGGGCGCGCGGAGGGCAGCGGCACACCGCGGCCCTCCGCGCGCCTTCCTGATGTCATTATCGACCGCGCGCTGCCTCTTCTTGAGCCGAGGCGGCCTGCGCGGCCGTCGATCGCCTACCGCAGCCTGGGCGCGTGCTCCGGCCACAGCGCGGCCCTCCGCTCGCGCCCGGCCGCGCTCTTCTCGGCCGCCCGGCTCGAGGCGCCGGAGGGCGGCGTGACCGTCACCGCCGCGCTCGACCCGGCCTCCCCGAAGAGCAGCAGGTAGCAGCTCGGCGTGGGCGTGACCGCAGTCGCGGGGAACGAGGCGCCGGCGGCGAGCACGACCATGTCGGCGTCGTACAGACGCCAGGCCGCGCCGGCGCCGATCTGCACGTTCGCGGCGCTCGGCAGGACGCGCCACTCGGCGTAACCGTCGGCGCCGAAGGTCACGGTGTTCGGCCCGGCGGCCAGGGCCGGCGCCGAGTCCATCGGCCTGTACAGCGTGCCGCCCCACTCGATCCACCCCTCGGCGCCGTGCTGCGCGACCACGGCGTCCTCGAGATCGCGTGAGCAGCCGTCGGGGATCTGCAGAAACATGGCGCCCAGGTGGTCGCCGATCGGGTCCACGACCTGAGTGCCGTACGCGGGCTGCGTCACCGTGTCCCAGCCGAGACCGTAGCGCAGGGCGGTACAGGGCACGGGGTTGAAGCTGCCGAGCGTCTCGTCCGCGGCCATCTGGGCCACCGCGTCCGCAGACAGGATGCGCGTGCCCTTGTAGACGCCGCCGTTCATCAGCATCGCCCCGAGGCGGCTCATGTCGGCGGGCGCCGAGTACAGGCCGCCGGCGGCCAGCAGGTTGACGACCTCGAAGGGGCGGGCCGCGTCGCCGCGTGGCTCCTGGCGTCGTCGATGAGGTCCTGGTCCATCGTGATGTCGATCTCGCCCCTGCGCATGGTGAACGCTACCTCCTCTGAGCATGCGCGCCCCGCCCAGGCATGAAGCGCGGCGGGACGTCGGCGGCGACCACGGATCGGGCGCCGCCGCAC
>JBAXRL010000694.1:0-2342 GCA_037131205.1 Actinomycetes bacterium
TAGTCGGCCACGGCGGCCGTCTCGGTCATGAAGAGGTCGCGCACCACCAGCAGGTCCAGTGCTTCCAGAGCCTGCAGGATCCTGGTGGAGTTGGGATTGGTTGAGGCGGGGTTCGCCCCCGTGACGATCAGCGCCCGGAGCGGATAGGGGTCGTCCCGGAGGATGGCCTCGATGGCCGTCATCGTGTGGCACTCCCGGCGCAGGTCGTACAGCACCGGGAAGCGCTCGGCGCCGAGGGGGCCGAGGTGCTCGAGCGGCGCTTCGTCGTACAGGGTGAGGTCGCGCAGCGGCGCGCCGTCCTTGAAGAAGGTACCGCCCTCCCGGTCGAGGGCGCCGAGCAGCCCGTCGAGCGAGGCGATGGCGCGGATGTTGTCGACCCCGTTCTCGTGATGCTCGAGGCCGTTGCCGACGTAGGCGGCCACCTGAGGCGCCGCGCCCGCCAGCGCTCGCGCGATGGCGCGGACCGTCGCCGCCGGCACCCCCGTCTCCTCCTCCACGGCCTCGGGGGTGAACGTTTTGGCGTACTCGACCACCTGGGGAAAGCCGACCGTGTAACGCGCGACGAAGTCCTTGTCGTAGGCACCCGACTCGACGATCTGGTGGATGAGCCCCCAGGCGAGGGCGCCGTCGGTACCGGGGCGCACGTTGGCGTGGATATCGGCGCGCCGCGCGATCGCCGAGAGCCGTGGATCCACGACGATGAGGGTCGCGCCCTTGCGACGCGCGGCCGTGATGTACCGGGTCATGTTGGGATGCGCGTAAGGTGGGTTGGCGCCCCACATGACGATGCAGCGGGCGTTCTCGAGGTCCGCGACGGGCCACGCCCCGTCGACCAGCTTGTAGCCGAGGTAGCGCGCCGCGTAGCACATGGAGTCGTTGGAGAGGTAGTTGGGGCTCCCCAGGGCGTGGACGAAGCGGCGGGCGATGTTCTCCTGCTGGCCGAAGCCGATCGCCTCGCCCTTCCACACGCTGAGGCTGCGCGCGCCATGCCGCTCGCGGATCTCGAGGAGGCGCGCGGCGATCTCGTCGAGCGCCTGCTCGAGGGGGATCCGCTGCCAGCCGTCGGCGGTCCGCTTCAGCGGCGCGAGGATGCGGTCGGGATGGTAGACCATGTCCACCGCGGCGCGCGCCTTGACGCACAGCCGGCCGCGGTTCCACAGGTGATCCTTGTTGCCGAGGATGTCGACGATGCGACCGTCCTCCAGGTGCACGTCGATGCCGCAGCGGTCGTCGCACATCCGGCAGAGCGTCTGCTGGACCTCACGCTCCGGCGGCATCTACTTCTCTCCCTTGTCCAGATGGAGGAGACGCCTGAGCCTGGCGTCGAGCGCCTCGCGGCGGAAGTCGAAGGCCTCGTCCGCCTCCACGAACTGCAGGGCTCCCGAGGTGCAGGAGCGCACGCACATCGGGTCGCCGCCGCAGAGGTCGCACTTGCGGCTCACGCCGTCCACCTGGTCGAAGTGGACATTGCCGTAGGGGCAGGCGAGCAGGCACATCTTGCAGCCCGCGCAGCGGGTCTCGTCGATCTCCACCGCCCCGGTCTCCGGATCGCGGCTGATCGCCGCCGCCGGACACACCTCCAGGCACCAGGCGTCGCTGCAGTGCATGCACGTCAAGGGGACGCAGGCCCGCCCCTGCGCGTAGAAGTTCACGCGGATGTGCGACGCGCTGCGCGCGAAGTCGCCGCTCTGGCGGAACGCGCAGGCGTACTCGCAGTCGCGGCAGGCGACGCACGAGTCCGGGTCTACAGCAACGATGCGCATCGCGTCCTCTCCTTCGTCGCGGCGACGCCCACAAGCCTCTGGTCCAGGTCTCTCCCCTCGAGGAAGGCCTGCAGGTCTTTCAGCGGCCGCTTGTGACGCACAAAGGGGCGGAGACGGCCCAAAAGCGCCGCCCCCTCGGCCTCTCCCAGCGCGATCGCGCCCACCGGCACGCCGGCCCGGGACACGAGCTTCAGGTACAGGATGCCCTCCAGGTCACGCGCCTCGAACACCTCGTCGGCTTCATCTTCGACGAAGCGGCCCAGCGAGGCGACCGTGAGCCCGAACATCTCGGTGACGTTCATGCTCAGGCTACCGGCGTAGAGCAGGCCGGCCCCCGCCAGATTGGCGCCGGCCACCCGGCCCTGCTCGACCGCCGTCGGCCACAGCGCGTGGATCTCGCGGGGCCCTCCGGCGGCAGTCGGGCCCCGCGTCACGTCGCCGGCGGCAAAGACGCCGTCCACCAGCGTCTCCATGCTCGCGGCCACGGGGATGCCCGGCTCTCCCGCCTCGAGGCTCTCCGGCAGCAGCCCGTCGTTGGGGCGCGCACCGGTCGCCACGATGACGGCGTCGACCACGAAC
>JBAXRL010000695.1:0-2340 GCA_037131205.1 Actinomycetes bacterium
AGCCATCATCTTCTGGACGACGACCTGCCGGCGTTCGACCGCGCCGTCGCGGCGGTCGCCGACATGGCGCGGCGCGCCATCGCCGCCGGCTGCCCCGTGCGCGAGGTCAACGCCGGCGGCGGCCTCGCCGCCGTCATGCGCCAGGGGCAGCGGCCGCTCGACCTCGACGCCTACGCAAGCATCCTCGCCGAGCACTTCGGCGCGCTCGGCGTGACCATCGCCTGCGAGCCCGGCGAGATGTTCAGCAAGAACGCCGGCATCCTGCTCGCCGAGGTCGTGACGGTGGAGGACAGGAGCAAGGCCGGCGACGGCTCTGCCGTCTTCGCCGGCCTCACCTGCGGTTGGAACGTCATGCACCTCGCCTTCATCTACAAGGAGCCCGTCGAGACGGTGCTGTGCCGTGCGGCCGACGCTCCGCGCACGGCCTCCTACACGCTCACCAGCCACATCAACGAGGGCCCCGACATCTTCGCCGAGGACTACCCGCTGCCGCCCCTCGAAGAAGGCGACATCGTGGCCCTGCTCGGCGTGGGCGCCTATTGCCAGGCCAACTGGCACCCGCACTGTCTGCGGCCGTTCCCCGAGGTGCTATGGTTCCCGGATCGGCGTCCGACCTGAGGAAGGGCACTGTGGGCACGCCGCCGCCGCACGAGAAGGACTCCCATCCAAACCGGGGGACGCTGGGACAGCCGCCGATGGGCGGCGGAGACCACCTCTACCTCTCCGCGTCGCAGCTTCACGACCACGACAGCGAGCCGAGCTGGAAGGCGCCCCGTGAGAAGCGCGGCCTCAGCAACGCGGCCCTCATCGCGATCGTCGTGCTCCTGGCGGTCGTGGCCCTGATAGCGCTCCGGGTCGCCGGCGTCATCTGACCGGCGTCGCTCCGACTCTCAGGAGATCGGTGCGTCCTCGGGGTAGCCGCGCTTCTCCCAGTAGCCCGCGCGGGCGACGTCGGTGATCTCGATGCGCTCGACCCACTTGACGTTCTTGTAGCCGAGCTGGTCCGGCACGACAAGCCGCACAGGCCCACCGTGCCTGGCCGGAAGAGGCTCCCCGTTCAGCGTGTCGGCGAGCACGGTCTGGGGAGCTGCAACGAGGTCGAGCGGTACGCTGCTGAGGTAGGTGCCTCCGTAGGCGTGAAACACCGCGAACTTCCCTTCCGGCTTCACGCCGGCCTTCTCGAGAAGCCGGGCCGGCGTGACGCCACCCCAGCGTACGTTTTCGACGGTCCAGCCCTCGACGCAGTGGAAGTCGACCGTTTCGTCCAGCCGCTGCAGTGACGTCCACGCGGCGCGGTCGATCTTCAGCGGCTGGTCCACGAGACCGTCGACGGTGATGACCCACTCCGCCGCCGGCACATCGGGCACGTCTTCGGCGCTGCGCACCGGGAACGGCCCGAACATGTCGCTGAGCGGGCCGCCCTCTTCGGAGCCCGCGAGCTTCTTGAGGCCGGCGAACACGCCGACCACGCCGGCCACCGCCACGCCGCCGAGCACCAGGAACCACTTGCGGTTGTAGCGCACCGCGGATGGCCGCTCCGGTTCGGCGTCGCCGGTCTGGGCGCTACTCTCAAGATCCGTCTGCTGAGGCTCTTCGTCCATCGCTTCACCGCCTGCGGTCGTTCTTGGCGTTTAGAGTGTTCCCGCACGCAAACGGGGGCGGCGGCCCTGCGGCCGCCGCCCCCGTCACCTCCGTTCCTCCGGCTGCGACTACCGCCAGTGCGGGTACGTCACGTACAAGAACTTGCCGTAGGAGTCGGTGCTCCAGTAGACGAGCAGACCCTTCTGCTGCGGGATGTAGACGATGTCGCCGGGCATGAACGCCCGCGACTCGCCGTTCTCGGTCAGCTTGATCTCGCCTTCGAGCATGTAGCACACGGCGGCGTCGTCGTCGTAGTCGAAATCGACGGGTGCGCCGGGAAACACCTCGCAGATCCCGGCGCAGAACGGCGCCCCCTGGGTGCGGTCGATCACGTCGACCAGGTGCAGCTTGCTGTCGGGGCCGACGTCGAGCGGCTCGGTCGCGATCTCCGCGGCAGAGACGAGGTGGAACTGCATGGTGCTGGCCTCCAATGCTGAGAGATGCGACGGGCGTCAGCCCTCCGGCTTTCTTTCGGGGGTGTCTTCGACGACATAGGGGTTCTCCGGGTCGACGCCGCCGGGGACGCCCATGACGCCGCCGACGCGCTCGACCTTGAGCTCGTCGCCTTCCTGGCGCACGAGCTCGATGTCGTGGATACCGCCGGCGAGGTCCCTGCCGGCGGCTCTGAAGGCGTAGAAGACAACGATGCCGACGATGAGGATCACGAGCAGCGAGAACGACACCAGCCAGTTGTCGTAC
>JBAXRL010000696.1:0-2340 GCA_037131205.1 Actinomycetes bacterium
CTGGCGCTCGCGGACGTCGGCGGCGAGGTGCTGGCCGTCTCGCAGTTCACGCTCTACGCCGACGCCCGCAGGGGCAATCGGCCGAGCTTCACGGACGCTGCGCGGCCGGCGCAGGGCGAGGCCGTCTACGGGGCGTTCGTCGAGGCGCTGCGCGCCGCGGGCGTGCCGGTCCAGACCGGCGTCTTCGGCGCCCGCATGCTCGTCGATCTCGTCAACGACGGCCCGGTGACGATCCTGCTGGAGGCGTAGGGCCGGCTACGCACACCCCCAGGGGAGGTTGCGGTGGGACTCCGATCCGCACTTGAAGAGAGAGTCGTCGGCGTGGTGCGGGAAGCGCGCGACGAGCTCGTCGCCCTGGTGAGCGAGCTCGTCGCCTGCGACACGACGGCCAGAGACCCGGGCGAGCCGCCGCGCGAGGAGGAGAGGCTGCAGCGCATCCTGGAGCGGCGGCTGCGAGCGTCTGGCGCCGAGACGGAGCTCTGGGAGCCGGCGCCGATCGGCGCCGGGCATCCCTACGTCGCCGCGGAGCTCGACTTCGTCGGGCGGCCGCAGCTTGTCGCGCGCCTCCTGGGGAGCGGCGGCGGGCGCAGCCTGTTGCTCAACGGGCACATCGACGCCGTGGCGACCGGGGCGCACGAGCTGTGGAGCGGCGATCCCTTCCGCGCCGAGGTCCGCGGCGGCAAGCTGTACGGCCGCGGCTCGTGCGACATGAAGGGCGGCGTCACCACGCTGGCGTTCGCCGTCGAAGCGCTCCGCCGCGCGGGCGTGCGGCTGCGCGGCGACATCGTGTTCTGCAGCAACACCGACGAAGAGTCCTCGGGAGTCGGCGGCTGGGCGGCCGTCCAGCACGGCGTGGCCGCCGACGCCGGCATCTGCGCCGAACCCACCGGCTTCGACGTGTACGCCGCCTGCCGGGGGACCTCGACCGGCGTCCTCACCGTGCCCGGTCGCGCGGGGCACGCCGAGATGCCTCAGCCTCACTGGCGGGCCGGCGGCGCCGTCAACGCGATCGAAGCAGCCTTGCCGCTCATCGGGTCGCTGCGGCGCCTGCGCGACGACTGGCGGACGCGGCCCGACCAGCGCCACGCCCTCCTCAGCCCCAGCAGCATCACGCCGACCATCATCCGCGCCGGCGAGTGGAGCGTGACCTACCCGGACTCGTGCGCGATCACCTGCGATCTCGACTATCTGCCGGCCGGCGTGGACGAGGCCGGCACCGGCCGGCCGGCGCACCAGGAGGTGGAGGACTGGGTGCGCGCCGTCGCGGCCGCCGATCCGTGGCTCGTCGCGCATCCGCCGAGCTGGAAGTGGATCGACGACTGCCCTCCCGCCGAGGTCCCCGTCGATCACGGCATCGTCGTGGGCGCCCTCGAGGCCGCCGGCGATCTCGGCAGAGACGGCAGGATCACGGGCCTCGATTCCTGGCACGATGCCGCCACCTACACGCTGCTCGGCGGAACCCCCACGATCTCGTTCGGGCCCGGGCAGCTCCTGGTCGCACACTCGGTCGACGAGTACGTCCCGGTCGACGACCTCGTCGACCACGCCGCGGCCGTGGCCCTGCTGCTCATGCGCTGGTGCGGGGTCGCGAGCCCGGCGGGCGGGCGAGAGAGCACGCCCGCCGGGTAGCGGCGCGGACGGCGGCGGGCCGGACGGGCCTTCCGGACCCGGCCCGCAAACGTGCGCGAGGGCCGGGAGCAGCCTGGCTGCTCCCGGCCCTCGCCGTTCTCAAGCCGCGGCTGGGATCAGCCGGGAGCGGCAGGCGGAGGAACCTCCGGCGACGCCGGGACGTCGTCCTCCGCCGGGCCATCGTAGGCCTCGACCGACTTGGCCAGCGCATAGCCCGCGAGGATGCCGGCGAGCCAGCCGAGGATCACGGGCAGCGCCCAGAGCTTGAGCAGGTCGAGGCGGTGCCACTCGTGCGTGTAGCAGTAGACGAGCCCCAGCACCGCCGACACGAGCACCAGCAGACCGCCGAGGGCGGGGTTCCACAGCGTGAGCACCCCGCCGACGACCATGACGATGCCGAGACCGAGGAGCAGGCGCGGGCTGGTGATGAGGATGCCCGCCACGTGCCAGGATGGCCCGAGCCTGGGCTGGGCGGAGTGAATGTACAGGCCCATCGCGATAGCGGAGACGCCGGCGAGGACGCCGACCGCCGCCGCGTATCTGAAGATCGCACCCTGTTTCATGCCTCAACTCCTTCGATGGCCGCGCCGAACTGGGTGAGCTCGCCCTCAGGAGTGACGGTGGCGCCCTCGAGGGCGCGGTCGGTGGTCCCGTGATAGAAGTACTTGAAGACGAGGTAGGCGATCGGCCCGCTGAGCACGCCGATGAGGC
>JBAXRL010000697.1:0-2339 GCA_037131205.1 Actinomycetes bacterium
TACCTCGAACGCGGCCGCGGGATGCTGACCGCGGACTGCGGCACCGAGGCCCACGAGATGCTGACCGCGGACTGCGGCACCGAGGCCCACGGGATGCTGACCGCGGACTGCGGCACCGAGGCCCACGGGATGCCGACCGCAGACCGCGGGGGCGATGGCCGCGGGCGGCCGGCTGCGGACCGCGAGGGCAACGGCAGCGGGCTGCCGGCCGCGGCCCGCGGCGTCGAGGCCCGCGCGGGCGCCCCGGAGCGGCGTCCTCTGCTGCTTTCGCGCAGCGGCCGCGGGCTCCTTACATCGGATATCCGCCGGCTCGTAGTAAGATACTGTCGACGTGCAGGCCTCGACGCGGCATCGCCCCATATGCTGCGGCACGCCTATGCCACGCACATGCTGGAGAGGGGTGCCGATTTGCGGGTGATCCAGGAGCTCCTGGGGCACGCATCAGTGTCGACCACGCAGGTGTACACGCACGTCAGCGGCGCGCATCTGCGGCGCGTCTACGACCTGCATCATCCGCGTGCGTGACGGTAGGAGGATGCGCGAGCCCGCGGGGGCGCAGGCTCGCGTGTGAATCATGGCGAGACTCGACGAGGATAAAGTGCGCGAACTCTGGGAGCGCTACAAGTATCAGGGCGACAGGGCGGCGCGCGACCGCCTGATCCTGGCGTATTCGCCGCTGGTCAAGTACGTGGCCGGCCGCATGGGCAACGGCCTGCCCTCGCACATCGAGGAGGCCGACCTCATCAGTTATGGCCTGCTCGGTCTCATCGGCGCCGTGGAACGCTTCGATCCGATGCGCGAGATCAAGTTCGAGACCTACGCGATCTCGCGCATCAAGGGCTCGATCATCGACGAGCTGCGCTCGCTCGACTGGGTGCCGCGCTCGGTGCGCAGCAAGGCCCGCGAGATCGAGAAGGTCTGCGCCGTCCTCGAGAACCGCCTGCAGCGCGCCCCCACGGACCAGGAGATCGCCGCCGAGCTCAACATCTCGGTGCCGGAGTTCCGGCAGTCGCTCACGCAGATCTCCAACACCAGCATCGTGGCGCTGGACGAGCTGTGGTCGATCTCCGGCTCGGACGGCGACCAGGCGTCGCTCATCGACACGGTGGAAGACCCGAAGAGCAAAGACCCGTCGCGGATGCTCGACCTCAACGAGCTCAAGGCGCGCCTGGCGGCGGCCATCGACGCGCTGCCCAAGCGCGAGAAGATCGTCATCGCCCTGTACTACTACGAGAGCCTCACGCTGCGCGAGATCGGCGAGGTGCTGGGCGTCACCGAGTCGCGCGTCTCGCAGCTGCACACCAAGGCCATCCTGCGTCTCAAGGGCCGTCTGCGCGACGAGATCGAGCCGGCCGCGATCGGGTAGGGGCGGGCGGCGCGGTCGGGGCGGCGCTTGCGTGGGCGGCAGGCGGCGGCTCACAAGGGCGGCGAAGCGCTCCCGCCGGCAGCATGGTCGCCGCCGCCCAAGCCGACTCCGCTGACGGGATGCGTTGGTGTGCGGGGCACTCAAATCGCGTAGGTTTTGTACAAGACGTCAGATTCATACGTGAATTGAGGAGGCGGCGAGCGGCTACCCCCGTGGGATCTTCGCAGCGGCCTGGACGAGGGCCGTCCGCCGTGGACCGAGGTCAGAGGCGACGCCCCCGACGCCACCGACGCCACCGACTCCCGGTCCTGCTCCTGAAGCGGCGCGCGCCGCGGCGGGTACACGCGTGAGGGAGGCTGTCGGGAGCCGCGACATCGATGCCCAGAGCGTTGAACGCCGGCATGATCGATCGGCGCACCACCTACAGCCTGCGTGCACGGGCGCTACCCAGACGACCGGGCAGTGCATGATCCGTCCGCGGTCCGCCCCGTGACTGCACGCCGGGTGGCCGCCGGCGCGCCGGAGGCTCGAGGGGGCATCCGGCGCCGAGCTACGCGTTCAGCGGCGCCAGTGTCCACGAGCTCAAGGCGCGCCTCGCGGCGGCCATCGCCGCGCTGCCCACGGTAGGCGTGGCGGAGCCTGTCTGATATCATCCGTGGCCGTTATGTCCACGCCTACCCGGCGGACTCCCCGGTCCGTGGCGGTGTCAGGCGGGAGGCGCTTCGCGCGCCCGCCCGATTCCACTGACCGTCCGCCGGCAACAGAGTGGCGGCGCATGCCGCCCGGCAACCGTTTCAGAAGGAGGCAGTCTTGACTGCACCCCAGCCCACGGTCAGCATGAAGGACCTGCTCACCAGCGGCGTCCACTTCGGCCACCAGACCCGCCGTTGGAACCCCAAGATGAAGCAGTTCATCTTCGGCGAGCGCGGCGGCATCTACATCATCGATCTGCAGAAGACCACGGTCCTCATCG
>JBAXRL010000698.1:0-2339 GCA_037131205.1 Actinomycetes bacterium
GCGCCGCGCGCCCGCGGAGCCGCCCGCGCCGCTCGCCCGCGGAGCCGCCGGAGCGGGGGTAGGAGGAGCTGATCGGCTGCCCTCTTCCGGGTTTTCACTATGGGCACAGGTTTATTCTGCTGGGACCAGGGCCATCTGCTCTGTATGAGGACGGGATCTGACCCGTCTCGCGAAGAGGGCGCAGGCACTGCCGGGACGGCATGGCCGGCGCTCAGAGGTGGAATCATGACAAGCACAGTGCAGACACGGATGGTCGCTTTCGGCGGCGTGCTGCTGCTTTTGCTGGCGGTGTTCGTCCTGGCGGTCGCGAGCGCTCAGGCGGCGCCGACGTTGACCCAGCTGCAACGGGCGCACGGCAGTTCCGATGTCACGTATGCCGCGGCGCCGTTGACGCAGCTGCAGCGCGCTCACGGCGGCGCGAACGTGGCGTATGCGGCGGCCGGCCCGGCGAGCAGCGTCGCCGGCGTGGGCAGGTTCGGGGGCAGGGGCTTCGTCAGGACCACGCCTGTGGCGGCAAGCACGGCCGCGCTCGTCGGCGGCAGCGCAGTGGCGACGCTCGTCGCCGTGCTCATCGCGTTCCTGGCGCTGGGCGGCCGCGCGAGCAGGCGCGGCGAGCTGGCGCCGGTCACGAGCATCGTCCAGGCGCCCAGCGGGAGCCCGGCGACGCAGTACGAGGACCGGGAGCGCAAAGCGGCCTGACGGTCGCGGACTGAGAACGCCGTCCCCAGGGGCGGTGAAGAGGGCGGCGGCGCCGAAAGGCGCCGCCGCCCTCGCGGGATAGGCCCTTAGCCCCAGGTCAGCCAGCGCGCCGGGTTCGCGGTCGTGAGCCGGCGCAGCTCGTCGCCGTCGATGCCGTGCTCCGCGAACAGCGGCGGCAGGTCGCGCGCCAGGCGCGCGTAGCCACTGCCGCCGTACTCCGCAAGCTGCAGGCGCGTGACCACGTCTTGCGAGAGCAGTACCTGATCGCGGTAGCCGGCGTCCAGCAGCCCAGCGACCCCGGCGACGCGCTCGCGGTCGCTGTGGACGAAGTACCCGGTCGCGGCCGCGACCTCGCCCCAGCCGAAGAAGTCGTACTCCACGAAGGCGCCGCGCGCGGCGATGGCCGTCTGGTAGGCGGGATCGATAACGGAGTCGACGTGGGCGATCGCCACGCGTGCCAGGTCGACGCCGCCGGCTTCGAGCACGTCCAGCGCCCGGATCCCCTGTGCGTCCGGCGCCTGCGTGTGGATCGACACCGGCGCGCCGGTCGCGCGCTGCGCGATGGCCACGGCGCGCAGGACCTTGCGCTCGGCCGCCGTCATGGGGCTCGTGAGGCCGATCTCGCCGAGGACGCCGCACGGGAAGCCGCCGGTCGCGGCGTCCGCGGTGAGCTCCGCCACCAGCCTCTCGGCCAGTTCCTCGACCGTCAGATTCCCGACGGCGGGGGAATGCGTCTCCCCCAGATAGTAGCCGCAGCCGGCGACGATGTGCAGGTCGGTGCGGCGCGCGAGGCGCGCGAGGCCGGCCAGATCGCGGCCGATGTCGGGCAGCGTCTGATCGACGATCGTGGATCCGCCGGCGTCGCGGAACAGGAGGAGCTCGCGCACCGCGAGGTCCTCGTCGTCGAAGAGCGTGTTCTGCCGGTTGCGGTAGGGCGCGGCGCGCACCGCCGCGAGGTTGGCCTCGCTGAGTGGTTCGTCAAGGAGCCGCGCTTCAGCTTCGTCGCGCGGCTCCTCGAGATACACCTCGAGGGTGCTGAGGATGTGCTCGTGCGGGAGCGTCACGCCCAGAGCCTCCGGCGCGACGGGGCCGAGCACGGTGTGGACGAAGCCGCGGTGCGGCCCGCGCGTCACTGGCTGCGCCCGCGCGCGGCCACCCTCCACACGTCCATGAGGGCGCCGTCCTCGACCACGTGATACCGGTCGTAGAGGTTCACGGTCGTGCAGCCGTGCCTGGGGATGAGCGCGATCTTGTCGCCGACGCGCAGCTCCTGCGCCGGCCCTTCGAGCGTGATCTCGCCGTGTTCCTCGGAGAAGTCGAACCAGGTGGCGCCGTCGACGAGCACGCTGGGGTCGCCGAATTCGGGCGTGATGGCCTTGAGCCCCGCATCGACGATCGCCTTGCCGGGGCGCGGCCGGCTGATCACCGTGACCAGCACCGTGAGCGCGTTCTCGTAATCGGCGCCGCCCACGGCGGCGTACTGGGCGTCCATGGTGGCGTAGGAGCCGCACTGCAACTCGGTCATCCACGGCAGTCGCCCCGTGATCAGGTGCGTGCCGGCGCCGCAGCCGCTGACCTGGTCCACGCGCAGGCCGCCCGCCTCGATGCACTCCTTGGCGGTCAGCGCCTTGCGCATGTCG
>JBAXRL010000699.1:0-2337 GCA_037131205.1 Actinomycetes bacterium
TCGCGACCGGGATGTCGCGGCTGAGCACGGTGAACGACCGGCCCTCGCGCACCTCGCGGAGGTAGTGGCTGAGCCTGGCTTTGAGTTCGGCGACGGACACGGTGTCCATGGTCACAGTATGGACAGAAGTGGTCAAGATGACAATCGGGGGGCGTGGGTGACGTTCGCGCCGTGGGCGGGTGGACGTTCGCGGCGGCGGGGCCGAAGGGCTCCGCCGCCCCTTGCCCTCAGATGAGCTCGAGGGTCCGGAGCGAGAGTTCGAGCGCCTCACGCTCAGACTCCGGACGCTCGGGCGGCTGGACCATGAGCTCCATCGCCGGCGCCCAGCGGCGTTCGACGACCAGCACGGTCCAGTGCTCGACGAGCGACGGCGGGACGGGGCCGGCGTCTGCCACGCCACCTTCAGGAGCGAGCCCCGTGAGACGGTCGTTCAGCCGAGCAGGCCCGCGAGCCCCTTGATCGTGTACAGCAAGCCGATGGCGGCGAACACCACCATCAGGATCGGGCGGTTGTAGCGCGCCAGCCAGTCCTTGACCCGGGTGAGCACGCCGCCGACCGCCGCGGGAGCCACGGCGTAGGCGACGATCGGGATGTAGGACGTGCTCACGGCGACGGCGACGAAGATCGCCAGCGCGCCCATGGCCGCCGTGCGGCTGACCCCGGCGGCGAGGATGTCGGTGAGCGCCGGCCCCTCCATCTCGTAGTTCACCAGCAAGACGCCCACGACGGCCGCGCCGGCCGGTCCCAGGCGGCCGATCCAGCGCATCCAGCCGGGTTCGTTCTGCGCCTGGCCCGGCTTGGGCCGGCGCACCAGGAGCACAACGAAAGCCGCCAGAAACGCGAGACCGACGAGCAGCCAGAGCACCTGCACGATCTCGCCGGTGCGCGAACCGGCGCTCAACGCCTGACCGTGAAGCGCCACGAGCACGACGGCGCCGAAGGCGTAGGAGACGCCGGTGAGCGCGACGAGGTAGGCGGCGCCGTTGGCCCGCGGCCGCTCCGTGGCCGTCATCACGATGGCGGCGATGATCGGCACCGGGTTCACGGCGATCGCCACGGCCACCGGCATGATCTGCGTGAGAAGCTGGACCACAGCGTCTCCGGCCGGCGCCGCCGTCAGGCCGGCGGCAGCCGGCGCTCCGCGATCTCGGCGGCGATCTGCGCCGCGGCGTCGGCAAGCAGGGCGGAGCCCTTCTGCTCGCCGCGTTCGCGCACCGCCACCTCGCGGATCTCCTGCTCCTTGTCGCCGACCACCAGCAGATACGGCACCTTCTGCAGTTGGCCGTCGCGGATCCTGCGGCCCATGCTCTCGCTGCGCTCGTCGAGGTCGGCGCGGATGCCCGCCTGTCGCAAAGCGCCGAGGACCTCGTGGCCGTAGGCCGCGTGCCGGTCGGCGATGGGGATGACGAGCGCCTGCACCGGCGCCAGCCAGGTGGGCAGGTTGCCGCCGTAGTGCTCCAGGAGGATGCCCATGAAGCGCTCGATGCTGCCCAGCAGGGCGCGGTGGATCATGACCGGCCGATGCTCTTCGTTGTCGGCCCCGGTGTAGGTGATGTCGAGGCGCTCGGGCATGGCGAAGTCGACCTGGATCGTGCCGCACTGCCAGGTGCGGCCCATGACGTCGCGGATGTGGAAGTCGATCTTGGGGCCGTAGAAGGCGCCGTCGCCGGGGTTGAGAACGTAGGCGAGAGGCTCGCCATCGGCGCCCTTCTCGGCGTCGAGCACGCGGGCGAGCGCGCCCTCGGCGCGCGCCCACATCTCGTCGCTGCCGATGCTCTTGGCGGGCCGCGTGCTGAGCTCGATCTTGACGTCGCTGAAGCCGAAGGCGGCGTAGATGTGGTGCATGAAGCGCACGACGCCGCGGACCTCGTCTTCGAGCTGGTCCGGGGTGCAGTAGATGTGCGCGTCGTCCTGGGTGAAGTAGCGCACGCGGAAGAGGCCGTGCAGCACGCCGCTCATCTCGTGGCGGTGCACCTGGCCGAGCTCGGCGAGGCGCAGCGGCAGGTCGCGGTAGGAGCGCCGGCGGCTCTTGTACACAAGCAGGCCGCCGGGACAGTTCATGGGCTTCACGGCGAACGGCTGCTCGTCGATCTCGGTGAAGTACATGTTGTCCTTGTAGTTCTCCCAGTGCCCGCTGAGCTCCCAGAGCTCGCGGCGCAGGATCTGCGGCGTGCGGATCTCCTCGTAGCCGGCGGCCACGTGCTCGGCGCGCCAGTAGTCGATGATCGCGTTCCAGATGCGCATGCCCTTGGCATGGAAGAAGGGGAAACCGGGGCCCTCCTCGTGGAAGCTGAAGAGGTCGAGGTCGCGGCCGATGCGGCGGTGGTCGCGCTGGCG
>JBAXRL010000700.1:0-2336 GCA_037131205.1 Actinomycetes bacterium
AACAAGGATTATGCAGTCTGTGTATGACGTTCGACACAGCTGCCAGCTTCTGCGTATGACCATACCACCATGACTGGGCGAAGGAGATAGGCAGTCTGCGAGAGCAGGCTCAAAGACCATCGATCGGGCTCCGCACGCCCCGGCCGCCGCGGTTGAGAACGTGAGTGTAGATCATGGTCGTACTGACATCCCTGTGCCCCAGAAGCTCCTGGATGGTGCGGATGTCGTAGCCGGCCTCGAGAAGGTGGGTCGCGAACGAATGGCGCAGGGTGTGGCAGGTGGCGTGCTTGGCGATGCCGGCGCGGCTCACGGCCTCCTTCATCGCGCGCTGGATGATGGTCTCGTGGACGTGATGGCGGCCCTGCTCACCGAGCTGCGGGTCGCTCCAGCGACGTCGCTGCGGGAAGACCCACTGCCAGCGCCAGTCGGCCGGCGCGTTCGGGTATTTGCGCGCGAGCGCGCCAGGCAGCTCCACCCGGCCCCATCCGTCGGCGAGGTCGCGGCGGTGGATGGCTCGCGCCGCAGCCAGCTGCGACTCGAGGGCTGGCGTCAGCGTTCGCGGCAGCATCGTGACGCGGTCCTTGCCGCCCTTGCCATCGCGCACGACGATCTCGCCACGGGTGAACTCGAGGTCGAGGACGCGAAGGCGCAGGCACTCCATGAGGCGAAGGCCGGCGCCGTACATGAGCGACGCCATCAGCCACCTGTCGCCATCGAGCTCGGCGAGGACGGTTCTCACCTCGTCGCGCGTGAGCACCACGGGCAGACGCCGGGACGTGCGGGCACGGACAAGATCGGTGAGCTCCCCGACCTCGCGGCCGATGACGTGACGGTAGAGGAACAGGAGCGCCGAGAGCGCCTGGGTCTGCGTCGACGCGCTCACGTGCCTATCGACGGCCAGATGAGTGAGGAAGGCGTTGATCTCGGGTTCGGCCATGTTGGCGGGGTGGCGGATTCCATGGAAGCGGATGAAGCGGTGGACCCACAGGCAGTAGGCCTGCTCGGTGCGCCGGCTGTAGTGACGCGATCGCAGGGCAGCTCTCATCTGGTTCATCAGCTCGGACACGGGCGGCTCCTCCACGGGTGGTCCCAGTGTGAAGGACAGTGCCTGGAATTCAATGGGTGACGGGGAATGTCACCCGTGCGCAGCCGCTGCCCGCGAGCCGCTCAGAGCGACGAGGCGACCCCGACCGAAGAACGGCGCGCTCATGCCCACAGCCCCCAGGCGAGGAGCGCCGCGAGGCCGCCGGCGCCGGCGATGGTCGCGCCGCCGGCGACCCATACATACGAGATGGCGTCGCCGATCACGCCGGAGGTGAGTGGCCGCTCGGCCGTGCCCAACGCGTAGGCGCCCGGCTTCTCGAGTTGCACGCCCAGGGCGCCGGCCATGGTGGCGATGACCAGCGTCTTGTTGGGCCCGTACTCGGGGCGGTGCTGCGTGCGCAGCGCTTCCCAGGCGGCGCGGGCCCTCCGCCTCAGGCCCGCGACCGCCACGATGAGCAGGGCCGCGATCCGCGTCGGCGCCCAGTTGGCGACGTCGTCGGTGTGCGCGGCGGCCTTGCCCACGTACTCACGCTCATCGCGGTAGCCCATCATCGCGTCCATCGTGTTGATCGCCCGGTAGGCGAGCGCGCCGGGCAGGCCGAACAGAACGAAGTAGAGGAGCGGAGACACGACGCTGTCGGTGAGGTTCTCGGCAAGCGATTCCACCGTCGCCGAGACGATCAGCGGCGGCTCCAGGTCGGGCGAGCGGCTGACCAGGGCCGCGAGCCGGGCGCGCGCCGCGGCGGTGTCGCTGCCGAGCGCGCGCTGCACGTCGCGGCCGGCGCGCACGAGGCCGCGCAGCGAGAAGGTCGTTTTCAACACCCAGGCGCCGAGGGGCAGCGCCGCCCACCAGGGCAGATAGCTGAGGCCCACCGTCAGCAGCAGGCCGGCGGCCGCAGCCGCGCCGGCCGTGATCAGCACGATGAGAACGCCGTAGGCGAGCTCCGCCCGTGGGCGGCCGTACGGACGGCGCCCCATGAGGGCGGCGATCAGCCGGCCCATCCAGACGACGGGGTGCAGGGCGTTCGGCGGCTCGCCGATCGTGACGTCGAAGAGTCCGGCGAGGAGCACAGTGGCCAGCGCCTGCCGCCAGTCGTGCGGGACGAAGAACATGGCCGGGCCCGCAGAGCGCCGTCAGCCGTTGTCGGACGGTGCGAAGACCGCCCCGTCGCCGAGCCCTGCCAGATGACTGGTCGCATTGACGTAGCGCACGTTGACCCAGCCGTGGGCAAACTCGAGCAGCGAGACGCCGCCGTGGGTGGTGGACAGCGTCCACCACTTCTCCGGCGGCA
>JBAXRL010000701.1:0-2331 GCA_037131205.1 Actinomycetes bacterium
CGACCGCGCGCTGCTTGCGAGCTTCCCCGATCTCACCCGGGACGGCCGGGGCTGAAGACGCCGCGGGCTCGCGTCCTATCCGGTGGGGCGACGGGTCGCCGCCGCGCGTCTTGTCAGGGGGACAGCGCGGGTTTACGGTTGAACGGGTCTGAAAACCCGCGAGCGGCCGCATCGACGGCAGGGTGCGACGCGCGACACGCGGCATGATCGCGGTCCGGAGAGGGAGGACGAATGAACGGGTTCCATTCTGAACGGCGGGCGGGAATCGTGGGCATCATCGCGGCCGGCGCGCTGGTGCTGGCCGTCGCCTGTCTGCCGCTGCTGGCCGGGGACGGGCCGGCGGCGGCCGAAGGGCTCCGCGCCGCCGGCCACAGCCCGGCGGCTCGCGAGACCACCACTACCGAGTCGGTGCTCACGCTGCGTACCGCCGGCGACCACGACGCCCTGTGGCTGCTGCCGCCCGCCGGCGGCGCGGCGACGGCGGCGGGCACGTTGCCCGGCTCCGCCGAAAACGCCGCCGTCTCGCCTGACGGCGCCACCGTCGCCTACCTGCCGATCGGGGGCAAGCCGTTCGTATGGATCGGCTACGGCCCGCTCGCCCCGAAGACAATCCCGCTGCAGGCGGCCGGCATCAAGACGCTCACCAGCATGACGTGGATCGCGCTGGACGAGCTGCTCGTCTCGGGGTCGAAGAAGGCCAACGACTCCGGCGGGTACAACGACCGCCTCTACACGGTGAACGTCACGACCGGCGCCGTCGCGCCGTTCCGCAACCTCAGCGGCACGTCGCCCGACGCCTCCTTCGACACCGGCAGGATCGTCTACGTGAAGTTCAAGAAGCTCGACAACGGCAGCCCCAGGAACGACCACACCCCGAAGTACCGGGAGAGCCTCATGCTGACCAGCGTGAGTGAGACAGGCGCCGGCCGTGCGCTCGACTCGCAGGAGTACCGCCCGATGGCCGACTACAGGGCGTACTCGTCGCCGCAGATCGCGGCCGGCGGGGCATGGATCATCAGCGGGCAGACCGGCAGCGACGTGAGCGTCACGTACAGCATCTCCTACGTGACCGACAGCTACATGGAGACGTGGCTGACGATGTCCCAGCCCACGCCGCAGGCGATGGCATGGGAGCCGGACGGCCCGGCGGTCGCCTTCGGCGGCGACCTGACCGGCCCCGACGACACCCTGGGTTGCGTGTACATCGCCGACGTCGCCGCGGGATCGCTGGCCAGGACACCGTTCGATCTCATCTCGCGTGCTTCGGCCGGATGGGTGATCGACCTCGCCTGGTCGATGGATGCCAGGCTGGTGGTCGACGCGCTCGATTCCGGCTCGAACCCGGGGGACGAGTTCCACGTGTTCGTGCTGGATCCCGCCGACCTCAGCAAGCTCACGGACCTCGGCGAGGGACACCTCTCGGTGTGGGTGAGGTAGGCCGCGAAGGCCGGGCGCCGGCTTCTCAGGGATGCTTCGCCTGAGAAGCCGGCGCCCGTGCCGGAGAAGCGGGCAGGAAGTCCGCGCGGAGTGCGCGACTGACCCGCGCGTACGCCACCGGGTCGCAGAGACGGGACCGCCGCGGCGAGCGGCTCGAGCCGATCGCCGACGCCTCCGTCAAGGCTTGACGCCTTCACGGCCGAAGGGCCTCGAGGGCCCGCCGTCTGCTGCACAGCTCAGGGGCGGCGAACGACCCGCAAACCGCTGCCGTTGTACCGGTCATACGGGCCGTTGCCGCTCCGAAAGGCCACGGGGCACTCGGAGGCAGGGTCGTCCCAACCACCACCGCGATTGACACGATCCATGCCCGCAGCCGCTCCCCGGTAGTCGGTCTGAGCGCCGTCGGGATAGGGCGCGTACCAGTCCCAGCACCATTCCCATACGTTGCCGCTCATGTCGTACAGCCCCAGCTCGTTGGCCGTCTTTGTGCCTACCGGATGGGTGGTGGACGCGGCGTTGTCCACGTACCAGGCGTAGTCGCCGATCGCATTGGTCCCCATGCTCCCGGCAAAGGGCTTCAGGTACCCGCTCGTGCCGGCGGTGGCGCCCATGGCCGCCCACATCCATTCCATCTCCGTGGGCAGGCGATAGCCGCCGGCGGACCAGTCCGCCTTTGCCGCGTCCCAGGTGGCACTGGCTCTCGTCGGCACCCGCCCCCAGACAGCGGGGTTCGTGCTGCCCTTGATGGTGTAGACCGCGGTCAGGCCTTCGCGCATGCTGAGCCTGTTGCAGAACACCAGGGCGGCATACCAGTTGGTCCTCTGGACGGGATCGGCGGTGCCTGTCGAATACCGTGCACGGCTGGGATCCGGCAGTCCGGTCACCGCCGTCCAC
>JBAXRL010000702.1:0-2328 GCA_037131205.1 Actinomycetes bacterium
GCGGCGGCGACGCGAGCGCCAGCCCCACGGGCGCCGCCGCGATCACCGGTTCCGCCATGGAGCGCGCGACCGCCATCCTCGGCCACGAGCCCACGGGCCTCGCCCTGGACATCGTCACCAAGGGCGAGGTCATCGTCGCCAACGACTCCAACTACGCGCCGCAGAGTTCCGTCGACCCCGTGACCAAAGAGGTCGTGGGCTTCGACGTCGATGTGGCCAAGGGCATGGCCGAGATTCTCGGCCTCGGCATCAAGTGGGAGCACCCCGCCTGGGAGACCATCCCCGGCGGCCTCAACAACGGCCGTTACGACGTCTCGATCGGCTCCATGACCGTCACGCCCGAGCGCCAGCAGACCCTCGACTTCAGCGACCCGTACTACTACACCTCGGGTCAGGTCTTCGTGAAGAAAGGCGGCACGCAGATCACCGGCGTCGCGGATCTCGCCGACAAGAAGGTCGGCGTTGGCGCCGCGACGACCTACTACGACTACCTCAAGAAGGACGGCGGGGCCATCGTGAAAACGTACACCACCGACGCCGACACGTTCCCCGACCTGCTCAACGGCAACATCGACTTCGTGATGACCGCGGGCCCCACCGGCCAGCAGGCCATCCTCGAGGGCAAGCCCATGGAGTTCTCGGGCAAGCCCCTGTACTACGAGGATCTCGCCATGGCCATCAAGAAAGGCGAGACCGACTGGGTCGCCCTCCTGACCTACGCCGTGCAGGAGATGCACAAGAACGGCGCCCTCACGGCGATGTCCAAGCAGTGGTACAACGGCATCGACCTGACCGTGAAGCAATAGCCTACGATCTCACGGCGAGTCCTTCGGGACGCGCCGCCTGACTTCGCGCGGCGGGGGCGGCTTCTTCGGCGCCCCCGCCGTAGCCATATCAAGGAAAGGTCCGTACAAGATGCACAGACGCGCAGGGTTCGCGAGCATCGGCCTCTTCGCCGCGCTGCTCGCGCTTGTCTTGACCGCGCTCTCGCCGGTGGCCCTGGCGACCGGCGAGGCGAGCCCGGCGCCCGCGGCAGCCGCGCCCGCGGGCGTCCCCATCGTCCTCGGGGTGATCCCCGACCCGAGCGGCACACGCACCAAGTGGTCGGGCGACCAGATCAATATCAACCTGAATCTCAACGGCGCCGACCTCGACCCCGCCGCGTCGATCCTGACCGTCGATGGCAAGCAGATCGTCCTCTCCTCGCCGGCGAGCATGATCGAGCTGTCGCCGGGTAACCCCACGCTCCTCATGAAGTGGGACTCGCCCACCTTCGCGAAGGGCAACTTCAAGTTCGACGTCACCCTCTTTGACACCGCCGGCCAGCAGCTCCAGGTCTACGACGAGAGGAACGGCAAGACCGCCGCCACGTACTCGTGGGAGTTCAAGTCCGAAGGCGAGGCGACGGGCGGCAGCCTCATCAACTTCGAAGTCATGAAGAAGTGGTTCTGGTACATCGCGGCCGGCGCCATCGTCACTGTCGAGCTCACCGTCATCTCGATCGCCTTTGCCTGCCTCTTTGCCCTCTTCGGCTCGCTGGGGCGCCTTTCCAAGAAGATGTCCTTCAAACAGGCGTGGGACCGCTACCAGAGCCGCGAGTACATGTTCAGGATGGTGCTGGGGCGCATCCCCTACTGGCTGGCGACCTTCTACACCTCGCTGTTCCGCGGCACGCCGCTGCTGCTGCAGATCATCGTCATCTACCAGGGGGTCCCCGAGATCCTCAAAGCGCTCGGACTGCCCGACACGTATAACCCGCCGGCCTTCTGGTCGGGCGTCGCGGCCCTGTCGCTCAACTACGGCGCCTACCTCACCGAGGTGTTCCGCGCCGGCATCCAGGCGGTCCCCAAGGGGCAGAACGAAGCCGCCTGGGCGATCGGTCTCAGCGGCTGGCAGACGCAGCGGCGTGTCGTCCTGCCCCAGGCCCTCAAGATCGTCATCCCCGCCCTGGGCAACGACTTCATCGCCCTCATCAAGGACACCTCGCTGGTGTCGGTCATCACCGTCGAGGAGCTTCTGCGCCGCGCCCAGCTTGCCGGCGCCTCGTCGCTCAACAACTTCTCGACCCTGCTGGTCGCGGCGGCCTTCTACTGGGCGCTCACGATCTTCTTCAGCTTCTGGCAGGCGAAGCTCGAGACGCGCATGGCGCGCGACAAGGCCCGCGAGAAGGAGAAGGGGAAGAAATAACATGGCAAAATCTACCTCAACTCCCATCTACGACGACCAGGGCCGCGAGCTCATCGTCAAGGTCGAAGGGCTGCAGAAGTACTTCGGCAAGAACCACGTGCTCAAGGGCATCGACCTCGAGGTGTTCAAGGGCGAGGTCGT
>JBAXRL010000703.1:0-2326 GCA_037131205.1 Actinomycetes bacterium
GATGCCACACTCGTCGGCGTGCGCCAGCATCTCGAGCGCCGCCGGGTCGATGCTCCTGGCGGCGGCCGGTGCGGCGCCGTCCTTCGTCACGTCATCCACTGGTCATCTCCTGGGTCGCCGCGCGCGGCGGAAAGGTCTCAGTACTGGCGGTGGTCGCCCGACATGGCGAGGTCGACGGCGTTGGTGGTGGTGACGCGCACCCCCGCCGTCAACCAGGCGGGCTTGTCGGTGGGAGGATCCGCCGCCGCCTCGGGTTCTCCGCAGGCGTAGCCGCCCTCGGTGAGCAGAGCCGTGAGGCGCTGGGGGTCGGTGCGTGCGGCGTCGTATTCGACGCTGACGACGCCGTCGCGCGCGCTCGCCGTGGTGGACGTGACGGCGTCGTCCTGCCTGAGGAGCTCGCGCACGGCGAGCACGTGGTGGTCGGCCCACATGCCCGGGACCGCGAGGGTCAACTCTTCCATCGACCGCTCCTTGTCAAGGGGATGGTGCATGTCATGCGCAGCGGGGGCGCGGAGAAAGGCCCCGCTCCGCGCCGTTCAGACTGCAAAACACTGTACAGGACGGACAATCCCGCGGCAATCCTTGTGCGGGATGTCACAAAGACGGCCGGTCGTGAGGCGGCTCCGCCGTCGGACGTCGCCGCGCGGCGCCCCGTCGATGGCCGCCCCGAAGCCGGCCCCGCGGGCGGCGTGCTCCCGGTTCAAGGGCGTTCCGCCTGATGGACTGGAGGGCTGCCGTCAGCGCATCTTGACGCGATGAACACGGTCGCGTTCATGGATGGGACAGAGTAGCCTAACGAGCGCCCGGAGCACAGACGAAAGGAGACCTTCACACGCGCCTGATTCGTCCTCCCAGCCAGTTGTCACACCCACCTCCGAGGAGAGGGATCGGCATGATCAGCACCGGCGACACCGCCTTCGTCCTCAAGCAGCGCACAGCGCGTACAGACTCGGCGCCCGGGCCTCCGGCGCCGCCTTGCGGGACTCCCGTCCCCGCGCGTCACCACACCCTCGTCGCCGCCCATTTCACCCTCGCGCGCGCCGCGACGCGCGCCCACGGCTCGAAAGGAAGACGATGAGCACAGAGCACCGGGCCACCATGACCAGGCTCGTCAAGGACGAGAATGTGAAGCACATCCAGTTGTGGTTCACGGACATCCTCGGCAACCTCAAGATGGTCGAGGTCCCCGACCGCCAGCTCCCCAGCGTGCTCGAGAGCGGCGCGGCCTTCGACGGCTCCTCCATCAGCGGATACGCCGAGATCGAGGAGTCGGACATCGTGGCGATGCCCGACTGGAGCACCTTCAAGGTGCTGCCGTGGGCGCAGGGCAGCGAGCGCACGGCGTTCGTCTTCTGCGACGTCCTCGACCGCAACTACAAGCCTTTCGAGGGCGATCCGCGCTGGGTGCTGCGCCGCCAGCTCGAGCGCGCCCAGAAGATGGGCCTCGATTTCTACGTGGGCCCGGAGCTCGAGTACTTCTACTTCAAGAGCCCCGAGGAGCGCGTGCTCATCGACAACGGCGGGTACTTCGACGTGCTGCCCGCCGACCTCGGCAACGACCTGCGCAAGCAGACCATGCGCACCCTCGACAAGCTCGGCATCCCCATGGAGGCCTCGCACCACGAGGTGGCGCCGTCGCAGCACGAGATCGACCCGCACTACGACGAGGCGCTCGTGATGGCCGACCGCGTGATGATCACGCGCCTCATCGTCAAGGAGGTCGCCGCCCACAACGGCGTGCACGCGACCTTCATGCCCAAGCCGCTCCACGGCGAGAACGGCAGCGGCATGCACGTGCACCAGTCGCTGTTCCGCGGCGACGACAACGCCTTCTTCAGCGCCACCGACCCCGACCACCTCAGCGACCTCGCCAAGGCCTTCATCGCGGGGCAGCTCAAGCACATGCGCGAGTTCACGTCGGTGGTCAACCAGTACGTCAACAGCTACAAGCGGCTGGTGCCCGGCTACGAGGCGCCGGTGTACATCAGCTGGGCGCACCGCAACCGCACGGCGCTCATCCGCGTGCCGCTCTACGTGCAGGGCAAGGAGAGCACGGTGCGCGCCGAGCTGCGCAACCCGGATCCGGCGGCCAACCCGTATCTGGCCTTCGCCGTGATGCTGGGCGCCGGCCTCGAGGGCATCGAGCAGGGGTACGAGCTGCCGCCGAGCGTGGAGCCCAACATCTACAAGATGAACGCCGAGCAGCGCGACGCCATCGGCCTGGGCGCGCTGCCCAACAACCTCTACGAGGCGATCACCGCGACCCAGGAGAGCGAGCTCGTGCGCCGCACCCTCGGCGAGCACGTCTTCGAGCGCTTCGTGACCA
>JBAXRL010000704.1:0-2326 GCA_037131205.1 Actinomycetes bacterium
TGGCGTTGATGTCCACTTCGCGGATGGTCTTCCAGATCACGCCGAAGTCGCTCCATTGAGGCTTGGGCACCGCGGATCCTTTCGCTCGGGGTCTTACCCTCGGGATGTACCCGCTCGCCCGCAGTCTGAGGCGTGCGCGCGCGGCGCGGCGCGGCGACTCGCGGACTCTTCCGTCCCCGCCGTGCGCTATCCTGACACCATGGCGCCCGCTTCCCACGCAGACAACGCCGGCTCCTGGGCCGCCCGGGCCCCCGACGTGCCGGCCGAATGGTTCGCGCACGATTCGTATCTGCACGGCGCGAGCCACACGCAGCGCGTACACATCCACGCGCAGCGGCTCGTGCGCGAGCTGAGCTGGACCGGGGACGACGCCCGCGTCGTCCTCTCGGCGGCCCTGTGGCACGACCTCGGCCGCGTCAACGACGGCTGGGACCCGCGGCACGGCGCGCGCGGCGCCGCGCGCGCCGTGGGGCTGAGGCTGCACGCGTCGCTGTGTGAGGCCGATGCGCAGGTCGCCCTGTTTGCCATCCGCTACCACTGTCGCAGCGACGGGCGCGGCGCGAGCCGCGCCGCCGGCCAGGACGACCCCGAGCGCGCCCTGCGCATCCTGCGGCTGCTCAAAGACGCCGACGCCCTCGACCGCGTGCGCCTCGCGCCCCCCGGCAACGGAGCGTGGGAGGTCGATTCGTCCATGCTGCGCCATTCCTGCACGCCCGGGATGATCGACTTCGCCGTGGAGCTGCTCGACGCTCTGCCGCAGCGCTACACGTCAGCCTCACCAGTTCGCTGACGCCCGCAGCCGCGACGCCGATTCCCCTTGTCATCTTGCGCTGAAGCCCAGCGTGGCGCACCGGCATGACCGCATCTCCCTCAGCACAGAGACTCAACGACTTGGCCCGACTCATCGACGAGATCGTGCGCATCGCGCAGCCCCTGCGCATCGTGCTGTTCGGGTCCTTCGCCCGCCACGGCGCCGACGCGGCGCACGACACCGACCTCCTCGTGGTCGTCACTGAGGGCACGAATCGCCGCGCCACGACTGGCCGGCTCTACGGCGAGATCAGAGGCGTGCGTACCCCGTTCGACATCGTCGTCGCCACCCCGTCAGACCGCGAGGGGCGGCGCGGCGAGGACGGGCTCGTGTACGCCGACATCGCCCGCGACGGCGGAGAGGTCTACGCTGCCCGACCCGGGCCGGCAGGCCGCGCGCCGGCTTCGTCACGCGCGCAGCGACCTGGCCGTCGCCCGTACACGTCCCCGGCGCCCAGATGTGCTGCTCGAGACGCTGTGCTTCCACCGCCGGCAGACCGCTGAGAAGTCCATCAAGGGGGTCTTCGTCGCGCTCGTCAGGCGGCCGCCGCGCACGCACGATCTGGTCACCCTGTTCGAGCCGTTGCCGGGCGACATCGTCCTACCCGAGGACGTGCGCGCCTGCGCCGCGCTCTCCGGCTACGCCGTGGCCGTGCGGTACCCGGACGAGGCCGAAGACGTCACGCCCATCGACTACCGCCGCGCCCTATCTCGGGCCGCCGCCGTCCTCGCGTGGGCGCAGGGCCTGGCGGACGCTCACGAGTAGTGGGGAGGCGCGCGGCGCGTTCGCGCCGAATTGGACGGTCGCAGCCGTGGTCGAGTCCAACGGTCAGCGTGAGGGGCGGCCTGCCGGCCTCAGCTTCCAGCCGGCGCCGGCGATCCTCCGCCAGACCTGTCATGGCGATGTAGTGGGGCTCGCGGCAGGCGCGCCGAAAGACCCGTGAGCCGCCGTGAGAGCCGCCGTCCCGGCGCCTGGGCGCGCCGCGCCTCGAGCACCACCACATCGTGAATGGCCGGTAGCCGGCGGGATCGTCATCCTACCGCGCCGACCCACGCCCCTTCATCAAGCCCAGCCCCGCGAAGCTCACAGCCCCCGCACAGTCGGCTCTCAGCCTGCACGCAGACGGGCGTGACAGACTGCTTCCCGTAGAGACCGACTGCCGAGGAGACGCCGCATGCGCAAGCTGATCATCGTAGTGACGCTGGTAGCGGCGCCCCTCGTGGCGGCGGCGCCCGCGGTCGCCGCGACGGCCGATCACGCAGGCTCCGGGAGCGACGACGCGGCGGTCATGCTCGCTGGATCCGCCCGCCGGGACCTGGCCAACCCCTCCGTCGTCCCTTCCACCCCGCAAGCCCGCGAGGCCGCCACGACGCAGCCTTCGGCCGTGACGAAGTTCGGCGGCGAGACCGCGACGCCGCCCCGGCATCAACGCGACGACGCCCAGATGGCGTGGGAGCGCGTCGGAGCGCCCGCGGCGCCCGTCGCCCGGGCGTCCGCGGGCAGCGCCCTGGCCCG
>JBAXRL010000705.1:0-2325 GCA_037131205.1 Actinomycetes bacterium
TCTTGTCGGCCCAGGGCTTGAGCGCGGCGGCGTAGCGCTCCGCGCTGAAGGAGCCGTCGCCGGAGGCGCCCGGCACTGCATTGGGCGGCATCGGCGTCACGCCGTGGGCGAGCAGCATCGAGTAGTAGGCGGTGAGGATCTGCTGCTTCTTGTCGCCACTGAAGCCGACGCTGCCGCGCAGGCTGGTCTCGATGGCGCGCGTGCTCAGGGCGAAGGCGGTGTGCGTGCTCAGGCGCTTCCAGCCGAAGTCCCACACGCGCAGGCGCACGGGCAGGTCGGCGGTCTCGCCGCCGTTGACGACGTGCAGGGTGGCGCTGTAGCCGCCGGCCGGCGTGCCGTAGGGCACGTGTACGAGCACGTAGAAGGCGGCGGTCCCGGCGGGCATGCTCACCGCCGCCCCGAAGGCCCGCGGCAGCAGCGGGTCGGGGTAGTCGCCGGCCGGCAGGTGCGTATCGGTGGAGGGGTGCGTGACGCGCACGTAGGCGACCTGCGACAGGGTGGCGTTCTCGGTGATCAGCGCGTCGCCGCCGTCTGCCCAACTGACGCGCACGTCGCGGGCCGCGGCGCCGCGCACCACGACCTGGGCGCCCTCGTACTCGTTGCCGGCGGCGTCGAGGGCGACGATCTGCGCGCGGGCCGGCTGCGTGTTGGGGAAGGCCCGCGCCGAGGCGGGGATCACCCAGACGGCGGCGCGGGCGGGAGCGGCGGCAAGCAGAAGGCACGCGGTCGCCAGGAGCACCGCCATGACGAGCAGGGCCGTTGGGAACCAAACGGCGGATGGGCGAGTGGCAGTCACCACATACCTTCCTTTCAAGGCTTGTGCGGACATCACGCCGCGAGGCTCTCTCCGCGGATCCGATCGTACACCCGCTTCATCAGGCAGATGCCAACGGCGCCGTGGAGCTCGGGGTTGTCAAGGTACCTGGCGGTGATCGCCTTGTTCTCCTCCATGCGGCCGATGAAGATGAAGGAGAGCTCCTCGGGCGCCCACCGCGCCCGTGCCGCATACGAAGCGCGCCGATCCTACTTCAACCCTCTGGCTACGACAGGCCGGCCACGGTAGAATCCGCCATCCCCTCGGGTGGGTTCTACGGGAAGGTCGCGATGCACCAGCAGTCGTTTGCCGAGTACATGCGGGTGTTCGACCGGTGCGCGCGGGCGTACATACCGGCCGATGCCGGCGGGTGGGACGCCCTGTACGAGGCGCTCTACGCGCCCCTCGACCCGTATCGCATCCCCGTGGATGAGGCCAAGGCGCTGCAGTTCAGATGCCTCAGCCAGGTCTTCTCCCACCACTACGCCCACAGCGAGTTCTACCGCACGTTCTGCGAGGAACGCGGAGTGTCGCCACGTGACATCAAGGGACCCGACGACCTCGAGCTGATCCCGCTCATCCCCGACAGCTTCTTCAAGGACTATCCCGAAGGCCGCGAGTTCGCCCTCTGGCTGGGCCACGTCTACACCGGCAAGCTGCCGCGCGTGGTAATCAGGGGCCAGTCACCGACGTTCGATGAGGTTCTCGGCGCGTTCAACTCGGCGGGCATGTGCGTGTCGTACAGCAGCGGCACCGGCGGGCGGCACACCTTCATTCCGCGGGATCGGCGCACCTTCATGGCTTCCGAGTACGCCCTGGCCAAGTCGGCGCTCGCCATGGCGTACCCCAGCTGGGACCCCTCCGTCGACGGTTACCTGCTCCTGCCGAATCCGCGCAAGACCTATCTGTATGCCGGCAGGGTATCGACCATCTACTTCGACTTGATGAGCGATGTGCAGTTGGCCATCGACCGGGAGATCACTACCGATCTCCTCCGTCTGGCCATGTTCCAGCAGGCTGGGCTCAAAGGGCGGATGGTCGGCTTGGTGAAGAGGCGGCAGAGCCACCGGATGGTTCACCAGATCACGAACTGGTTGGACCGTCACCAGAGCTCCGGGGAGCGCATCGTTATGACCGGCGCTCCCTTCATCCTGTCCGAAGTCATGAGGTCCCTCAAGGAGCGGGGTCGAAGCCTCGGCTTCAGCGGAAAGGGCGAGGTATATACCGCCGGCGGGTGGAAGACGAACGAGAGTAGCCGTGTGCCGTCGGACGAGTTCCGCAGGCAGGTGGCCGGAGTCCTGGGCATTCCCGCTGAGCGCTGTTACGACATCTATGGCATGGTAGAGAGCAACGGCTGGATGGTGCAGTGTCCAGAAGGCCACTATCTGCACGCGCCCTATTCCTACTTCAAGCCCCTCGTGCTGGGGGACGATCTCAAGCCGGCAGGCTACGGCACGTGGGGACGTTATGCCTTTCTCGATGGAGCCGCGCTCAGCTATCCGGGTTTCATC
>JBAXRL010000706.1:0-2324 GCA_037131205.1 Actinomycetes bacterium
GGGGTTCGAGCCCCTCCAGCCCTGCCAATGACCATCGGAGCGGTTGAGTGGCGAACACTGCGAACAACGACACAGGCAAGCCGGCCGCCGGCAAGCCGGGCGCCGGCAAGCCCGCGCCCAAGCAGGCGCAGGGCGGCAAAGGCAAGCCCACGCCCAAGCAGGCGCAGGGCGGCAAGGCCGTGGCCAAGCGCGCCCCTGCCAAGCCGGCGCGTGGCAAGGGGCAGCAGAAGTCCCGCAAGCAGGGGCGCGCCGCCAAACCGGGCGAGAAGCGCGGCCTCCTGAAGTTCCTCAAAGACGTGCGCATCGAGCTGGGCAAGGTCACCTGGCCCACGCGCAAGGATCTCATGCAGTCCACGCTGGTCGTGCTCGTCGCGGTCGCCATCGCGACTGTCTACTGTTTCGGCCTCGACACCGTCTTCGCGAAGACCGTCGATGTGATCCTCTCGGTCATCAAGTGAGCGGGGCGGCGCGTGTATAGCTGGTACGTGGTCAACACGTACTCCGGGCACGAGAACAAAGTGAGGGCCAACCTCGAGCATCGCCGTCAGTCGATGCACCAGGAAGAGCGCATCCACCAGATCGTCGTGCCCACCGAGCAGGTCGTCGAGACCAAGGACGGCGAGAAGGTCACCAGCGAGCGCCGCGTGTTCCCGGGCTACGTGATGGTGCAGATGGAGCTCACCGACGACACGTGGTCGCTGGTCAAGAACACCCCGGGCGTCACCGGCTTCGTCGGCGCCCAGAACAAGCCCGTGGCGCTCTCGCGCGCCGAGGTCGACCGCATCATGCACACGGCCTCCGTCGAGCGCCCCAAGCAGAAGGCGGAGTTCGCCGTGGGCGACGACGTGCGCGTCACGTCGGGCCCGCTGAGCGATTTCTCCGGCGAGGTCGTCGAGGTCAATCTCGACCAGAGCCGGCTCAAGGTCATGGTGTCGATCTTCGGCCGCGAGACTCCGGTCGAGCTCGCCTTCGACCAGGTCAAGAAGACATCCTAACCAGGCAGTAAGCGAGGCAGCAGTGGCCAAGAAGGTCCTCACCAAGATCAAGTTGCAGATCACCGCCGGCGCGGCAAGCCCGGCTCCGCCGGTCGGCCCCGCGCTGGGTCAGCACGGCGTCAACATCATGGAGTTCTGCAAGTCGTTCAACGCCCAGACGCAGGCTTCGGGCAGCACCATCGTGCCGGTCGAGATCACCGTGTACGAGGATCGCACCTTCACCTTCATCACCAAGACGCCGCCGGCCGCTGTGCTGCTGCGCGAGGCTCTCGGCATCGACAAGGGCTCCGGCGAGCCCAACCGCGTCAAGGTCGGTACGGTCACCCGCGAGCAGGTGCGCGCCATCGCCGAGACCAAGGCGCCCGATCTCAACGCCAACGACGTCGACGCCGCGATGAAGATCATCGAGGGCACCGCCCGCAGCATGGGCGTCGAGGTCGCTGACTGACCTGCGAAGCGGGGCCAGCGTCGCCGCGCGGCGACGCTTCGCCGCGACAATAGCTCGTCACTAGATAAGGCCGGGCCCACCGCCCGGCCGCCGAAGTGGGAGGCGCCCGGGCGCCGTTTGCACCACAGGAGGTTCGCCGATGGCCAGGAAAGGCCGCACCTACACCGCCGCCAAAGGCTTCATCGAGCTTGGCCGGCTCTACACCCCCCTCGAAGGCATGCGCCTCCTCAAGTCGCTGCCGGGCGCCAGGTTCGACGAGACCGTCGAAGTCCACTTTCGCCTCGGCGTCGACGTGCGCCACGCCGACCAGATCGTACGCGGTACCACCGTGCTGCCGCACGGCACCGGCAAGGAGATGCGCGTCGCCGTGTTCGCCGAGGGCGACAAGGCGCGTGAGGCGCAGGAGGCCGGCGCCGACATCATCGGCACCGACGACCTCGCCAAGCAGATCCAGGCGGGCGTCTTCGACTTCGACATCGCCATCGCCACGCCCGACATGATGAGCGTCGTCGGCAAGCTCGGCCGTATCCTCGGCCCGCGCGGCCTCATGCCGAACCCCAAGTCGGGCACTGTCACCTTCGATGTCGGCAAGGCCGTCGCCGACGCCAAGGGCGGCAAGGTCGAATACCGCACCGACCGTTCGGGCATCGTGCACCTCAGCATCGGCAAGAAATCCTTCACCGAGGAGATGCTGGTGGAAAACTACGGCGCCGTGCTCGACGAGATCGTGCGCGCCAAGCCGGCCGCCGCCAAGGGCAAGTACATCAGGAGCGCCAACATCGCCGCCACCATGAGTCCCAGCGTCGAGCTCGACCCCGCGCGCACCCGCGACCTGCTCGAGAGCTGAGCCTGAAAGGCCGGGCGCGGCCGCCCGCAGTTGC
>JBAXRL010000707.1:0-2311 GCA_037131205.1 Actinomycetes bacterium
GGGACATCGTGCTCGCGAGGATGCCGCCGAGGACCGCGCCGCCCAGGCCGCCGCCGCCCATGCTCGGCAGCCCCTGCGAACCGGCGGCCTCCTCGGTCTGCCCGCGCGCCTCGGTGAACGCGCGGACGGCGAGCTCCTGGGCCTGGGCGGCGTGCTGCCCCGCGGTCACGGGGTCGGAGCCGCCGAGGGCCACGGCCTGATCCAGTTCGCGCTGCGCCTCGGCGAGGAGCGCGCGAGGGCCGCTCTTCACGACGCCGCGGTGCGTCGTGATGTAGTCGGTGGCGGAGGCGACCTCGGAGCGCGCCGCGATCAGCGTGCGCGCCAGCGACTCCGCGGCCTTGGCGCGGAGCGTCTGCTCGTCGCGGACCTGCTGCAGCGCCTGCTCGAGCGCGTCGTCGGCGTTCCTGAGGCGACCGAGCGCCGCCAGCGGGTCGCGGCCGCCCTCGGGGGCGGCCGCCTCGACCGCGGCCGTCAGCGCCGCCTCCGCGGTGGCCACGAACGGCTGCAACTGGGCGCCGGCGCTGGCCCTCGCCTCGACGATATCGCGGCGCGTCTCGGCGACCGCCTCGCCGATGAGGCCCTGCGCTCCCGCGAGGTCCCGGCGCAGCCGCTCGACGGAGTCGATGAGCTGCTGCGCCTGGCCGGCGGCCTCCTCGGCCACCATCGTCTCGACGGCCGCCTCGCCGCGGCGCCCCGCGGCGAGATCGTCGCGGCCCGCCCTGACGTGCTCGCGAGCGAAGCCCATGCGGGACGCCGCCTCGGTCGGGGCGGCCGCGACCGGCGCCAGCGCCGCGGCCGCGTACTCCTTGGCCAGCTCGGCGAGCGCCCGCTCCGCCTGCGGCCGGCGGGCCTCGAGCTCAGTGAGCTGCTGCTCCAGCTTCGCGAGGATCTCGGGCGCGTTGCGCTCGAGATCGCGGAGCTTGTCGAAGCGTTCAGCCTGCGCGTCAAGCGTCGCGTTGGCTGTGAACGTATGCTGCAGGATCGCCGTCAGAAGCTCGCGTTGCGCTGCGTCTCCGGCGGCGGTCTCGAGCTCCTTGCGCAGCCTGAAGGCCTCGTCGAGCTCCCGCTGCGCCCCCGCGAGCGCCGTGCTGAACGGCGCCGCCTGCTCCTCCCCGAACTCGGCGACGGCGAAGCCCAGCTCCTGGGTGCTGGTCTTCACGGCGTCGTCGGTCTCCACGAGCTCGGCGTTGGCCTGGCGCCGCAGCTCCTCGAGCGGCGCGGCCGCCGCCCCCGTCGCGCCCTGCGCCGCGCCGCCGGTCGCCGCGCGCGAGCGCGCCCGCCTCACCAGCATCCAGATCACCAGCGCCACGACCACAAGGATGACAAGCAGCAGAACCGCCCCAACGAGGGCTGATGATGAGGAGGATCCGCCGCCCGACGGCTGGGAGGCCGGCGCCGGTTCGTAGGCCGGCCCCGGCTGAATGGCCGGAGTGGTGACGGTCTCGCCGCGGAGCGCCTGGCCCAGGCCGCCGGCGGCGCCGATCGCCGCGCCGGCCCAATCGTTCTCGGACAGCGCCGGCTCCACCGCCACCGTCATGACGCCGTCCAGCTCGGCCTGCGTCAGCGGGAAGTCCTGGTCCACCGAGTAGGCGTAGGCGCGATCCCCCGCGGCCACGGCGAGGAGCACGTCGCGCAGGCCGAGGTCGCTGGTCGTCGCGGTCTGGTCCGCCCAGTCCTGCGCGCTGAGACCCGAGAAGGAGTCGACGTACGCGACCCAGAGCTGCACGCGTTCGGTGTCTTGCAGGGTCTGGAGCGCCGTCTCGACGTCGCCCTGCCGAGCGCCCAGCACTCCCGCGCGGTCCTCGATCTGCGAAGCCATGCGGAAGGGCGCTTCGGCCGCGGCCGCCGCGGGCAGCAGGAGCAGGCCGACGAGCGCCAGCACGACCGCGGCCAGACGAAGCAGACGGCCGCGCTCGAGGGTGAACCCGGAGGCCGGGCGGCGAAGCGTCTGCACCGGGCGCTGCGGCGAGCGCAGTCTGGGCATCGCGGACTCCTCCTTGCGCGACCGAATCGAAGACCTCGGCCGCCTGCCGGATCACGAGGTCGACCCCGCCTGCACATCGACATCCTCAGCCGCCGCGGCAGGCGCTCCGATGCGCGCATGATACACCCGCGCTGCGACGTTTCGCTGCCGAAGCCGAAGGTGCGGCGACGAGATCCGCGCCGCGGCCGCGTCAAGCCCCGTCTACCCCAACGCCCACAGGAAGAGCGCCGCGGGCACAAGCACGTACCGCTCGTGCCACTCGAGGGCGTCGCGGGTCACCATGAAGCAGGGTCGGCCGGGGAAGGCCTTCGGCAGGGCCGCCGCCTT
>JBAXRL010000708.1:0-2310 GCA_037131205.1 Actinomycetes bacterium
ACCTTTCGCAACGGCATTCTCGAGCTGAAGCTCAAGAAGGCCGCGGAGTAGAGGCTGAGGCGCGGCATGCCACGGACCATCAAGCACTTCGATCTTCACCAGGTGGAGGGCGCCGAGCTGCGCGTGGTCTCCGACGTGGAGAGCGGCGTCTTCGCCGTGCTCGAGGCCGAGGACGAGGTGGTGCGGCGGTACGCCGCGCGCGAGTTGTGGCGGCATGACTGGGTGGACCTCTTCATCCTTCAGGATCTGCAGGTGCTGGCCGAACAACTGGCCGGGGCCGGCGGCCTGCCGCCCGGGGGCACGCAGGCGCTCGATCGGCGTCCGGTGGTCAACGCCTTCGACCTCAGAGACCTGTCGGGCTGCCACGTGTTCGTCAATCACAAGGTCATGGTCGAAGAGGGCTACTGGGGCGATCCGGCCGCCGTGCGCGCCCTGCTCGCTCACGAGCATGCTCACCCGCTCTCCGAGAACCCGACCGTTGCGGCCTCGCGGGCGCTGCGGGTGCGGAGCTCTCAGGCGCCGGCCGCCGAGGCGCAGCCGGCGCTCAATGGGCGGCCGTCGCTCGAGAGGCTGGCGGCCGCGCTCGCCGAAAAGCTGTGCTGCTACGGCCCTCGCGAGGTGTTCGCCAACGACCTCGCCATCGCCGCGGGCTGCGGCGACGACCTGTTTCACCTCGACGAGCTGGTCGTGGCCGCCGCCGCCCGGGGCGTGCTCGGGCGGTACGCCCTGGTGGACCTCCTGGAGGCCGACGTGGCACAGGGCAAGCGCCCCCGGCAAGCCGCCGGGCAGGCGCTGCTGCTCGGCGATCTGCGCAGCTGCCTCGACCTGGCCATGGAGATCGCGCCGTTCTACAGGGCGGGCCGCGCGGACCAGGCGGCCCGCCTGGAGGCGATGCTGTTCGAACAGGTCTTCCCGCGACTGGAATCCCCGGTGGAGGGAACCTACCAGACAGTACGCGATCTTTACGTGGATCTGGGCGCCGACCTTACGGGCGCCGCCCTTGTCACGTGGGCCGGGCGTGTGCTCGACCCGCTGCTCGCGGCGCTGCGCGAGCGGGGCCTCGAGCTGGACTTGAGTTTCAATCTCTCAGAGAAGGAGGAGGGCACGCATGCTTGAGCCGCGCGACTCCGAAGCCCAGTACGTGTACGTCTACTGCGTCATCCGCTGCAAGGAGCAACCCGAGTTCACGTCCCTGGGCATGGGCGAACGGGGCGACGCCGTCTACACGGTGCACGAGGGCGACCTGGCGGCTGTGGTCAGCAATTCGCCGGTCGACGCCTACGAGGCCCGGCGGCGCAACATGATGGCCCACACCGCGGTGCTCGAAGAGGTCATGAGCAGCTTCACCATCCTGCCGCTGCGTTTCAGCACCGTCGGCCCCGACGTGGATGTCATAAAGCGCAAGCTGCTGGCCGAGCGGCGCAGCGAGCTGCTCGGGCTCTGGCGCGAGATGGACGGGCGCCTGGAGCTGGGCCTCAAGGCCTTCTGGCACGAGGATACTCTGTTCCAGGGGCTCGTCGACGAGAACCCGCGCATCCGCGCGCTGCGCGACGCGCTCGCGGGCAAGCCCGCCGAGGAGACTCACGCCGAGCGCATGAAGCTCGGCGAGCTCGTCGAGGTCGCCATGAAGCAGAGGCGCAAGCGAGACTCCGAGCTGATCCTCTCGCGTCTGCGGCCCCTGGCGCACAGCGTCGCGGTCAACGACGACTACGGCGAGCGCATGGTGCTCAACGCCGCCTTTCTCGTCGACAATGACGCCGAGGCTCGCGTGGACGAGGCGGTGCAGCAACTGGACGCCGATCTGGGGCAGCGGCTGATGTTCAAGTACGTGGGCAGCGTGCCTCCGTACAACTTCGTCAAGCTCGTCATGCACTGGTAGGAGCGATAGCGATGATCAGTACTCTCCTGAAAGTGGCCACGTTCCCCGTCTCCTTGCCGCTCGAGGGCGTGCTCTGGATCGCCGAGAGGATCAAGGATCAGGCCGAGGCCGAGTACTACGACGAGGGCGCCGTGCGCGGCCGCCTGCTGGAGCTCGAGCTCAAGCTCGATTTGGGCGAGATCACGGAGGAAGAGTACCAGGCCGCCGAAGACGAGCTGATCGGGCTGCTCAACGAGATCCGCGAGCGGCGCGCGGCGGCGCAAGGCTTGTGAGCAAGCGCGAAACGGGCGCGGAGGGGCCCGACGTACCGCTGTGGACTGCAACATCATGCGCGATGAAGGGAGTGACGTAGCAATGAAGCCTTCTGAGGTGGCCCTGCGGGCCAAAGAGCACTTGACCGCGCTCACCGGGCTGGACGCCCTCACGGTCTC
>JBAXRL010000709.1:0-2310 GCA_037131205.1 Actinomycetes bacterium
GATCTCGCGCACGTGGCGGTCGCGGGCGGCCTGGATGAGGGCGTCCATGAGCTTGCTGCCGATGCCCTTGCGCTGGTACTCGTCGCGCACGACGATGGCGAACTCGCCCTCTTCGGCGTTGGCCGTCTCGATGGTGAGGCGGGCGACGCCGAGCATCGCGCTCTTCTTCTTGCCCTTGCCCTCGCGGATCGCGACCAGGGCGATCTCGCGGTCGTAGTCGATGTGGCAGTAGCGCACCAGCATCGACTTGGTGACCTCGCGGATCGGGCCGAAAAAGCGGTACTCGGCGGTCGCCGACGAGAGCGACTCGATCATCTCGCTCCACAGCGGTTCGTCCTCCGGCTTGATGGCGCGGATGTGGACCTTCTCGCCCTCGATGGGCACGTCCCAGTGGTACTTGCTCGGGTACATCGAGATCATGAGGTGCGACCCGGGAAGGGTGATCTTGCGCACGTCTTTCGGCTCGATGACGAGGCGCGCGTCCAGGGCGCAGATGCCGTCGGCGCGCACCTGCAGCGGGTTCACGTCCATCTCGAGGATCTCGGGGAAGTCGACGAGCAGGTAGCTCACCTTGACCAGCGCCTGCTCGAGGGCGGTCATGTCCACCGGCGGCTTGCCGCGATAGCCTTCGAGCAGCCGCGACACCTTGGTGCTCTGGATCATGGAGCGCGCCAGCGCCTGGTTGAGCGGCGGGAAGTCCACCGCCACGTCGCGGTACAGCTCCACGCCGGTGCCGCCCATGCCGAACATGAGCGCCGGGCCGAAGGTGGGGTCCTTCTTGGAGCCGATGATGATCTCGTAGCCGCCGCGGCTCATGGCCTGGACGGCGACGCCGATGATCTGCGCCTCCGGCGCCGCCAGCTTGACGCGCTCGGTGATCTTGGCGAACTGGTTGGCGGCCTCCGGCGCGGAGCGCACGTTGAGGGCGATGCCGCCGACGTCGCTCTTGTGGGTGATGTCGTGGCTGAGGATCTTGATGGCCACGGGGAAACCGATCTGCTCGGCGACCGCGGCGCACTCCTCGGCGGTGGTGGCCACCACGGTCTTGACGGCCGGGATCTGGTAGGCGTCGAGCACGGCCTTGGCCTCCGGCTCGCTGAGGATGGCGCGGCCGTCGTGGGCGACCGCGAGGAACATGTTCTTGACGGCCTCGCGGTCGGGGGTGAAGTCGGGGAGGATGTCGGCCGGCGTCTCGTAGAGGTAGGCGAGGTTGCGTGTGTACTGGTACATGTACATGTAGGCGCGCACCGCGTCCTCGGGGGTGTCGAAGGTGGGCACGTGGGCGCCGCGGAAGATCCTGATGCCGTCGGCGACCTTGATCTCGCCCATGAACGAGGTGAGCAGCGGCTTGAGCTGGTGGGTGCGCGAGACCTCGACGAGCGCCTGGGCGGTGGCCGTGGGGTCGCTCATCGCCTGCGGCGTGAGGATCGCGAGGACGCCGTCGCAGCCGGGGTCGTCCATGAGCGCCTGCGCGGCGGTCGCGTACCGCTGGGCGTCGGCGTCGCCGGCCACGTCGACCGGGTTGCCGCGGGCGCCGAAGGTCGGCAGGCAGGCTTTGAGCTTCTCGTCGGTCTCGGGCGCGAGCTCGGCGAGCTCGCCGCCAAGCCCGAGCAGGCGGTCGCAGGCCATCACGCCGGGGCCGCCGGCGTTGGTGACGATGCCGAGGCGTGGCCCGCGCGGGCTCGAGACGCGGCTCAGCGCCTCGCTGGCGTCGAACAGGTCTTCGATCTCGTCGACGCGCACGACGCCGGCGCGGCGGAAGACGGCGCTGTAGAGCGTGTCGTCGCCGGCGATGGCGCCGGTGTGGCTGGCGGCCGCCAGCGCGCTGCGCGCCGTGCGGCCGCTCTTGACCACGATGATCGGCTTGCTCTTGGCGAAGTGCCGCGCCGCGCTCATGAACTTGCGCGCGTCGGTGATCGACTCGATGTAGAGGATGATGCTGCTGGTGTGCGAGTCGGCGCCGAAGTAGTCGATGAGGTCGCCGAAGTCCACGTCGGCCATGGAGCCGACGCTGACGAAGGCGCTGAAACCCACCTGGTTGGCGGCCGCCCAGTCGAGGATGGCGGTGCCCAGGGCGCCGGACTGGCTGAAGAAGGCGACGCGTCCGGCTGGGGGGATGACATGGGCGAAGGTCACGTTGAGGTTGAGCCCCGGGCGGATGTAGCCCAGGCAGTTGGGGCCGATGATGCGCACGCCGTAGCTCTCGGCGATGGCGCAGACCTCTTCTTCGAGCTTCTTGCCGGCGGCGCCGATCTCCTTGAAGCCGGAGGACACGACGACGGCGCCGGCCACGCCGGCCTCGCCGCACTC
>JBAXRL010000710.1:0-2306 GCA_037131205.1 Actinomycetes bacterium
CGGCTCGTCGATCACGTCGTCGACCTTGTCCGCGGCCAGGCAGCTCCAGATCGGGTTGTACACGCGATCGACCTCGTGCGCGTACAGGTCGAGCTCCGCCTGCAGGTGCGTGAGCATGACGTCCCCGCCGGGGTGTGTGGGCTGGGCGCCGGTAGCCGCCATGATCTCGCGCGACTGCTCGGGATTGTCGATCCACATGCAGGGCATCAGCAGGTTGTGGTTGAACGGCTGCCTGCTGCGGATCTCCTGGAAGAACGGCGAGTTGAACGCCTCCAGGAGGCTCACGTCGCGGATGTTGTCGGTGGCGAAGTGCGTGAAGATGCACGGCTCCACCCAGCCGCCGCTGCTGATGTGCATGTAGTGCCTGCCGGCGATGCAGCCTTTGACCCAGGGAGCATCGCCCCAGAAGTCGACCGGGAAGATCGTCTTGGTATCGCGGATGCGGTGGATGTCGATGCGGAACTGGTTGCGCTCCTCCGGCGTGAGCATCATCGTCGTGTCGGGCTCGCGACCGAGCGGCATGTAGAGGAAGTGCCAGGCCAGCATGGCGCCCCTGGCGATCAGCGGATCGATGAACTCGTCGCTGACGATGGCCTGCCAGTTGTTCCTGGCGACCGTACAGGAGTAGCCGAAGACCACGCCGGCCTTACCGAGATGGTCCATGATCTCCATGACCTGAGCGTGCACGCCGGCGCCCCGGCGCTGGTCGGTGAGCTCGGGAGAGCCCTCGAGGCTGAGCATCGGCGCGATGTTGCCGATCCTCGCGAGCTCGTCGATGGTGTCGTGGTCGAGGAGCGTGCCGTTGGTGAAGACCTGGAAGTAGGCGTCCTTGTTGGCGCGCGCGAAGTCGAGCAGCTCGTCGTACATGAAGGGCTCGCCGCCGAGCATCGTGAACAGGTAGACGCCCATGTCGTTGCCCTCGTCGACAATCTTCTGGAGAAGGGCTCTGTCGAGATCCTGGTCGGGCGAGTACTCCGCCGCGTAGCAGCCGTCGCAGGTGAGATTGCAGCGCATGGTGGGGCTCATGAGGATCGTCGTAGGGGCCAGCATACCCGTGTTCTCGACCAGCTCGCTGCGCTTTGCCACACCGCGAAGAAGGTTGTTCACGATAAGACATTCGATGAAACGGTCGCGGCAGTGCGGGCTGAGCCTGGACGTGACGTGCCTGGCGATGTTGAGCGCTGGATGGTCGTCCTTGACCTTATCGGTGACGAATCGAACTGAGCCCTTCCACTGGTCGGGGGTGATCTTCTCCGCCAGCTTGAACGCCTTGACGATCCTGGCCTTGTCGTCGCTCGCGGCCAGCTTGAGCATCTGATTGATCGCCTGCCTCTGCACGGCTGTGTAGAGGCCGTCCACGCGGCTCATCCACATCCTCCTTCCCTCGTGCGCGCCCGTGCCCAGCGGGCGCGCGTTCGTGACGTCGGGAACGTCGTGGAGAGAAGACCCCAGGCGGTACGGCGAAGACGAGGACCGCCTCGAAACGTCGGCTCCCCCCGACGCTCTCTGGGCAACCATGGTGACATACTACCACCCGCGCGCTGTCGCCACGGCGGCAACACTTCATTTGCCAATTCGTCTAGAGAACCCTCAAGTTTGTCGGGCGGCGGCCGATAGGCACATTGATAAGGGCAAACCTGTCGTGAGGCAGGGACGCAAAGCCAGAGGTCTTGAATGATCAAGATAGCTCGGTTGCCGGATCCGATCTTCGCCCCCGCGAACCTCGCTTTCCGCCGCCTGCCTCAAGCTCGCGTCCCCGTCGTCCGCCCCAGGTGAACCCGGTCAACGTCCGCCGGCCCCGAGCAAGCCGGCAGGCCGAGGGAATACCGAAGTGGAGGCGAAAGTGATGAAACCAAGGATCCTCGTCCTGGCCGTCGCGCTGCTCTGTCTGCTGGCCCTGCCGAGCGTGGCACTGGCCGACGACGAGCCCGGCGGCAAGATCGACCCGAGCGTGGTGACCGTGCTCGAGGCGACCGGCGGCGCCGTCGCCATACCTGTGATGGTGAACGCCCCCGGCGCCCTCGACCAGGTGACCGCGACGATCCCGCTGGGCGTCGACGTCAAGCAGTTGCCGATCGTTGACAGCGTCGCCGCGTTCCTCACGCCCGCGGAGATCACAGCGCTCGGCGACGCAGCCTTCGTCACCGCGGTCGTCGCCGACAACCTCGTGCATGGTTTTGACTACGCAAGCACGATGGATATCACCAACCTCACGATCGGCCTGGGCAACGTGCCCGCCCCGGCCGACGGCGGCCCGGCGGGCGCCGGCGTCACCGTGGCCATCCTCGACAGCGGCGTCGCCACCA
>JBAXRL010000711.1:0-2305 GCA_037131205.1 Actinomycetes bacterium
CGGCGGTGAGCGACGTCGGTGAGCCGTGTGCGGGAGAACCGCAGGCACGGTTCGATGCGCCACCGCGCCGGCGCCCGACCCTGCACTACCCCGCCGCGGCGGCCCCCCGCGACCCCGGCGGCGGCGGCGCGAATTTCGCCGCGGGACATTGCCGCAAGGGGCGCGCGCACAGACCGCGGCCCTCGGCGCGTGCCAAGGGCGGGGCAGATTCAAGGGTGCTGCCGATCGCGTCGATAGGGAGGGCAGACGACAGGAGGCCGCCATGGACCACGCATTCGCCATCACCCCCCGCACGGCGCGCGCCCAGATGATGCTCGTGAGCGTGTCGGCGCTCGCCTTGCTGCTCACCCTGCTGCTCGCGCTCGCCGCGGCGCCGGCGGCCTGGGCGGCGCCTCTCAGAAGCCTCGCTCCCGCCACGGCCCCGACGCCGGCGGTTTCGGCGGCGCGGCAGCAGGTGGTCCTCGCCGAGGACGAGGGCCTGATGCTCGTCGGCAAGCTGAGCGCCTTGCGCGGCAAAGCCGCGCCCGAGCTCGACAGCCTCGACGAGGCGGCGGCCGACGCCGCGGCGCCGCTGCCCGACGGCAACGTCTTCTTCCGCGGCGCCGCCTGCCGCTGGTCGTGGAAGTTCCGCTCGGCCGTCACCCTCACGTTCACCCTCCCCAAGGCGCTCTTCAGCGGCGCCGAGCTGCCCGTGTACCGCTACGCCGACCACGCCTGGCGGCGGCTGCAGAGCAGGGCGGTCGTCGGCATGGTCAACTCGACCGCCTCGACGACGATCACGCGCCCCGGAACCTACGCCCTGCTCCTCAACCGCGACTGGCGCGTGGTGAGCCAGGACGGATACACGCTCGTGCTCTACACCGGCGCCATCCCCCGCACTGTTCTGCGCGACCCGCAGGTGACGGCCTCGGGGGCCACCGACGACCCCGCCGTGATCGCCGCCGTGATGGCGGCCACCGGCTACGACGAGGCGAAGACCAGGAGCACGCTGCGCTCCTACGACAGCAGCACGGGCGCCCCCGTACAGGTCATCACTCTAAAGTACGACGCGGCGATGGTGCGCAACTGGAGCGGCACATCGACTGTCGGACGCTGGTTCGCAGCCGCGGACGGCGCGCCGCTGCCCAGCCCCGAGGCGACGCGCCGCAACTCCGCCCTGCCCGCCGACAACACGGGCGTGAACGCGACGCTGCACCTGGTGAAGCCGAACGCCGCGCTCATCACCGGCATCTGCGCCGACATGACCGACCAGCCCGGATACGGCCCCTGGGCCACGGGCGGCGGCCCCCAGCTCTTTGGACCCAAGGTGTCGACCTACCCACCACCCGCCTACGACCCCGCGGTGACGACGATCCTCTGCGAGCTGCGCTGGGAGAAGGCCGCTCTGGACGACATCGACTGGTAGGCGCAGGCGCAGGCCGCCGTCCGGCGCAGCCGAGGCGGCCCTCCGGCGCAGGCGCAGGCGGCAGCCCGGCGCAGCCGCGGCGGCCGCCCGGCGCAGCCCCGGCGGCCGTACGCAAGACGACGGGCCGGGGTAGCCTGCGCAGCCCCGGCCCGTCGCGTCCAGCGGCGCGGAGCGCCGTCGCGCCCGCGCGATAGTCCTACTTCTTCTGGTACGGGCCGAGCGGCAGGATCACGCGGCCGTAGAGCTCGTTCCAGACCTGCGCGATAGAACCGTAGACCGCCGAGAGGCCCACGAAGATGCCCTCCCAGCCGGCGATCTTGCCCCAGGTGACGCCGGAGACGCCGAGGAAGGTCTCGGCGCTCGCGCCGCCGCCCGCCCAGTCGCGGAAGGCGAGGAGCACGAACAGGATGGTGAGCGAGAGGAACACCGTCTGCAGCGAGCGGTTGATGCGCAAGGTGGCCACGAACATGAGGCCGGTGAACACGCCCCAAGAGATGAGGTAGTACCCCATGGCCGCCTCGCTGGGCGCATCGACGCCCATCCATTTGGGGAAGACGATGAGGCCCACGAGGGTCAGCCAGAACATGCCGAACGACACGAACGCGGTCATGCCGAAGGTGCTGTTCTTCTTCCATTCCATGATGCCCGCGATGACCTGGGCGAGGCCGCCGTAGAACAAGCCCATGGCGAGGATCATGGTGTTCAACTCGAAGATACCGGCGTTGTGGATGTTCAGCAGGACGGTCGTCATGCCGAACGCCATGAGCCCCAGCGGACCGGGGTTGGCCGTGGCGTCGCGCAGCGTGGCGGTGATCGTGCCGCGCTCGCCCATCGGCCCTATGCCTTGGCCCGGAATCGTCAATGTTCTCTCGTCAGCCATCTATCGAAGCCTCCACTCTC
>JBAXRL010000712.1:0-2300 GCA_037131205.1 Actinomycetes bacterium
AAGCTGATCTCGGCCGAGTTCTACCGCGTCTTCTGGGAGGTCCCCCGGCCGGGCTCCACGTATGGCAACGTCGGCACGAACCTGCTCAACCTGGCGTTTTTCGCGGGCGCCGCTCTGCTGCTCTGGTACGGCGCCCGGCGGCTGCCGCGGGCCTACTCCTGGTATGCCCTGGCGGCGCTCGCCTATCCGCTCTTCTTCCCCTCGCGGTACGTGCCGCTGATGTCGTACCCGCGCTTCACGCTCACCGTGTTTCCGCTGTACGTGGTCCTGGCCCTGTACACGCGAGACAGGCCGCGCGCGCACAAGGTGGTGGTGATCGTGGGGCTTGTGTTGCTGGTGGCGCTCACCGCCAAGTTCGCGGCGTTCAGCTGGGTGGCCTGAGCGCCGCGAGCCCCTGGGGCTCGGCCCGGCTACGGCGTCTGGAAGACCCCGGGCGTGGGCCTTGCCAGGGGCGCGTCGTCACCCGGCAGCGCCGCGGGATCCGGCGCGATCCGCTTGAAGACGTACACCCCGTCCCTGGCGTAGACCGAGACGAAGCGGTTGTCGAGCACCAGCTTGCCGAGCGCGAGCTGGTGCATCCGTTCGTCTTCCTTGTCGTAGAAGAAGGGGTGCCTCTCGTCCACCAGCACCCAGTCGGCGTCGGCGAAGTAGGGGAACACGTAGGAGACCCGCCGCGCCGCGAGCTGGGCGCCGGCGTTGTTGTTGGCCGACACCCTGGCGCCCTCCGGGATCATGCTCACGGCTTCGTCGAGCGCGGCGGCGTGAGCGGTCCGCGCGTAGTCCTTACCGTCGTAGGCGGCGGCGGGCAGCGAGAAGGGCAGCGGCCCCATGAAGTAGTTGCCGGCGAGCGCCGCGAGCAGCACGAGCAGGGCCAGGGTGTCGCGACGCAGACGCTGCCCCGCCATGGCCTTCTCGGCGCGGCGGAAGCCGCCGCCCAGCCAGCGCCAGAGGCGCATCACGCCGAGCGTCGCGGCGGCCAGGAGGAAGGGGATCTCCAGGGCCGTGTAATGGAACTCGATGCGGCGCTGGTACGTGGTCGCCGACAGGGCGTTGAGAAGCAGCTCCGGAGCGGCGATGAGCGCGGTGAGCGGGCTCAGCAGAGACGCGAAGCCCAGCGGCCACAGAAGCTTGAGCCAGTAGTCGAGGTTGGCGGGCGCGGCGAGGTCGGCCACCGTCTGCCCCGGATGCGTGAGCGCCGTCTTCACCACCTCGCCGGCGCCCTGCCCGTAGTCTCCGTAGCGGGCGATGAAGGCGCTCTGGTCGCCGTTGTAGTGCGGGATGATCACCCACACCGCGACGGCGAAATAGCCGGCGGCGGCGACCGTCAGGATCAGCGGCCGCCACGACCGCTTGCGGATCGCGAAATACACGCCCATCGTGCCGATCGCCAGCGGCGCCGTCTCCTTGCAGGCCGCCGCCAGCACGAGGAACGGCAGCGCCCACAGCCAGCGGCTCTCCTCGATGTAGAGGAAGGCCCAGAGGAGGAGCGGCGTGGCCAGAGCCACGGGGTGGAACTCGTTGAGCACCAGAAAGCCAAGCGCCGGATAGAGCAGGTAGGCGCCGGCGAGCAGCGCCCCGGCGCGCGGGTCACGGGTGACCCGCGTCCCCAGGCGATACGCCGGCCAGGCGCCCGTGGCGACGATGACCGCCTGCAGCACGAGGAGCATCACGGGGCTCGGCCACACCAGCCAGGGGAGCGCGAAGAGCGCCAGGATGGGGTCGACGTGCGCGCCGAGCCGCGACATCTGCCGCGGCTTGAGCTCGCCGGTGGTGGTCTCGAGGAAGCGCCCGTGAGCGGTGTTGTAGACCGCCTGGACCATGTTGCCGAGGTCGAAGCGGGCGTCCATGTAGGCGCGGTACTTGAGCCATGACAGCAGAGAGTAGATCAAGGCGAACAGCAGCGCGCCGACGATGACGTAGACGGCGTTGCGGCGCAAGAGCCGGGCGCGCTCGTCGGCCTCCAGCTCGGTGACCGGCGCGAGGGCGAAGGGCCGGGCGGCGCGCTGCCCGGCGGCGGCCGTTCCGGCCGCCGCCCGCCTCCGCGCCGCCTTGTCGCGACGCCCGCTCACGCCGCGCCCCTTCCGCGGCGCAGGAGCGCCTCGCCGGCCACGACCAGGCCCACGAAAGCAAGCTCGATCACAGTCACCCACACGCGCAGAAGCAGAGCCCAGGCCAGCGCGACGCCGCCGGGGAGCCGCTTCGCGAGGGACGCCGTGAACACCGCCTCGCGCACGCCGATGCCGCTGGGGAAGATGAACGCGACCATGCCTACCACGTAGGCCAGGGCGTTGGCGACGATG
>JBAXRL010000713.1:0-2299 GCA_037131205.1 Actinomycetes bacterium
CCGTCCCCACGCTTTCACCGGCCGCGAGTCGCTGGCCCGCACGCGTCGTCTCGCGCATCGACCGGCGCGGTTCCGGCAGCCGCGGCCTGATCTTCCGGCAGCCGCGGCTGCAGAAGACCGCGCGGGCGGTCGCCGCCCACGGCATGGGCGCTGTGCGAGCGAATGCCGTTGGCGGTACCGCCAACGGGACTTCCAACGGTATCGTTGGAAGTCCCGTCAACGGCTTCGGCCGCTTTCGACTATGCCCCCGCCGGCGGGCCGCGTGCGCTGGGCGCGAGCGTCAACGTTGACACGACCGTCTGAGGGGAAGGTAGCCCTCCGCCCCTACGTTTTCACCCGCCGCGGGTGGCGAAGCCGCCAGGGAGACTGAGATCGGCACGGAGCCCAGACGGTCGCCGCCGGCCACCTCGATCCCATGGCTGACGGAGTAGAAGTCGACCTTGCCCGCGGTGGGACGACCGGAGTCGGCCGTGAACAGAAGGATCACGACGGCAAGGGCAGCCGTGAGGAGGAGCGTGAAGATGCCGCTGCCACCACCCAAGACGTGCGTGGCCGCCCAAAGGCCGTAGGTCGGGGAGGTTCTCGGCGATCGACTTCTGGCCCGGCTCCGCGGTAGCCGCAAACGGTGTGGCGCCGTGGACGAGCATCAGGAAGACCGTGCTCGAGAGCAGGATCCTCGGCGCCTCTCGTTTCGCGTCGCGGTATTCCGCGGCAAAGGCCGCCCCCCATCTGCGAACCGAACAAGGTCCAGCCGGCGACATAGCACCACACCACCAGCGCTTTCCATCCAGCATAGTCGAAGGTGCGATTCGAGACGCTCGGCATGCCGACCACGCCATCGCGGGACGCGACTACGCCGACCACGCGATTGCGGGACGCGACTGCGTGGATCTCGGGAAGGGCGCTTCGATATCACGGTCTGGGGAGCGTCGCCGCCGGCCTGAACCTTGTCATGGCGGCCTCGCTGGTCTACGGTTCAGCCAGCCTTGCATCCGTGAGCGGCTGCGACGGGCGACGCGGGCCGTGCGGAGCACGCGGCATAGTCGCAGTCTGAAGTGGGAGGACGAATGAACGGTCACCAGTACGTGCGGCGCGCCGCTGTGGGGCGCATCTTCATTGTGACGGTCGCCTTGACGCTGATCGCCGCCTGCCTGGCGCTGCTCGCCGGAGGCGGGCCGGCGGCGGCGGGACGCAACGCCGCCTCCCAGTCGGTGCTCACGCTGCGCACCGCCGGCGACCACGACGCCCTGTGGCTCGTGCCGCCCAACGGCGGGGCCGCCACGGCCGCCGGCGCCCTGCCCGGCCTCGCCGCGGCCGCTGCCGTCTCGCCGGACGGCGCCACCGTCGCCTACCTGCCGAACAACGGCAAGCCCGAGGTGTGGCTCGGTCACGGCGCGCTCGCGCCCAAGACGATCCCGCTGCAGTCCGCCGGCATCAAGACCCTGGGCAGCATGACGTGGATCGCGGCGGACACGCTGCTGGTCTCGGGTTCCACGAAGGCGCAGGATAATGGCGGGTACGCAAGCCGCCTGTACACCGTCAACGTGACGACCGGCGCCGTAGCGCCGTTCCGCGGCCTCAGCGGCATGGAGCCGAGCGCCGACGTCACCACCGGCGGGATCTCCTACGTGCGGTTCAAGAAGCTCGACAACGGCAGCGCGCAGAACGGTCACGCCGCGAAGTATCGGGAGAGCCTCATGCTGACGACCGTCGGCGGCAGCGGCGCCGGCCGGACCCTGGACTCCGAAGACTACCGGCGTACGTCCGACTACCGCGCCTTCTCGGCGCCCCAGCTCGCGCCCGGGGGGAACTGGATCATCGCTGGGCAGACGGGCAGCGACGTGAGCGTCACGTACAACGTGTACTACGCTATCAACGACTACCTGGAGACGTGGATCACGATGGGGCAGCCCACTCCCCAGGCGGCAGCCTGGGCGCCGGGCGGCGGCAGAGTCGCCTTCGCCGGCGCTCCTGTCGGCCCCGGCGACGATCTGGCTTGCGTCTACGTGGCGGACGTCGCCGCGGGGACGCTCGCGAGGACGCCGGCCGCTCTGCTGACCGGCGCCTCCGCCGGCTGGATCGTGGGCCTGGCCTGGTCGGACGACGGGAGGCTGGTGGCCGACTCTCTCCACGCCGACACGGGTACGGCGGATGAGCGCGTGATGTTGCTGGACAGCGCCGACCTGAGCAAGCTCAAGGATCTCGGAGAGGGGCGCCTCTCCGTGTGGGTGAAGTAGAGCGTGCAGACCAGGCGCCGGCCCGCCCCGAGTGCTTCGCACGACGGGCCGGCGCCTCTGCC
>JBAXRL010000714.1:0-2297 GCA_037131205.1 Actinomycetes bacterium
TCCCGCAGGGAGCCGATGAGGTCATCGACGCCGCTCGCGTAGTCGTACATCGCGCGGTAGTCGACGTAGCCCCCGGGATCCATCGCGTCGTCGATCGCCCTGCGGTAGCCGGCGAGATCGAGGCGCGCGCCCTGGGCCTTGGCCGCCGCAAGCAGCAGGCGTTCCTGCAGGAGCTCGTCACGCTCGGCCTGCTCGAGGACGAGATCGACCAGCCGGCCCTTGTCGAGCCCTTCCAGATGGGCGCGCAGATCGATGGCCGCCGCCGGCGCGCCCTGCGCAGCTCCCGCGCCGACTTGGGAAAGCACGAGGCCGACGGCGACGCAGTGCTTGCAGAACAGGCCGTCCGCGGCCACGGGGCAGGTGCAGGAGAAGTCCGGGGCGCCGCCGGCGAGCCAGAGGTTGACCTGGTAGGTGCGGGTCCCTCGCACGGCGGCGGCAGCCTTCTCGGCGCCGACCTTGAGCCCTTTCACTCTGCCTTCTGCCGCGTAGGCGACGCCACGCTCGAAGGACCGACCCGTGGCGAGTGAGCGCAACGCGCTCGGGGCGAATGCTGTCTGCAAGGCCGAAGTCATTCCTGTACCAGTCCCGAGCTACGTCTGCCGCCGGCGCGTAGTCGCCGCTCGGCGCCGTCGATGGCGGCGCGTACGGCGGCGGCCACATCGGCCGGCAGTGGCTCCGGCCGGTGCCCGGCGAGGATCTCGTCGACGCGCGCGGCGGCGACCTGCGTCGCGTCCGCGCCGCCGCCCGCCGGCCCGCCGGCCGCCCAGTCCTGGTATGGCCGCCGGTCGAACACCCGGCCGCTGAAGCGCTCGCGCGCGTGGCGCCGGGTGTGCTTGTGCTTCAGGAAGAGGCCGCCGGGACCGACCTCCTCGATCACGTCCAGGCCGAGGGCCTCGTCGGTGATCTCGACCGGCGCCAGGAAGTGCTCGACCCAGCTCACGATGTCGTCGCAGAGCAGGAGCTGAGTCAGGGAGCCCGTGTACGCCGACTCCATGAACCCGAGGTCGTGGATCATGTGGCCGCCGCTCACCGCGTCGGCCATGATCGTCAGTGCGGTCTCGGCGGCCGCCTGCTGCTCGGGGAGCTTGCTCTCGGTGACTCCGCCCAGGGTCCACATCGGCAGCCCATACCAGTGCAGCAGGCTCGAGTACACGGCGCGATGGTCGGGTCCGGCGAACACGTCGACCATCGTTTGCATGTCGAGCGCCTCGCCGGCCCAGCCGATGGCGATGAACGGCGCGCCTTCGCGCTTGAGCTGGTTCATGATCAGGCCGGCGAGCACGCCGGCGTTCACGACCACGAGCGCGCCGAGCACGGTCATGGGCGCTACGGTGCCCGCCGTGCTCACGGGGCTGTACATGATCGGCAGCGCCCGTGCGGAGAGGTCGAGCAGCGTGCGCACCGCCTCCCGGTTGTGCACCAGCGGGAACAGGGTGTTCTTGTAGCAGGCGACCAGAGGCCGTCGCTCCAGCGCCTCGGCGCCGCCGACGACGGCCTCGGCCATCGCCGTCGCGTCCAGGTGCGCCCGGTCGTCGTTGAGCGTCACGTACACGACGGGCTTGGGCGTGTGCGCGAGCATCGCCTCCATCTGGTAGCGGTCCATGAGCTCCGGGGTCACATCACTGGGGCTGAAGAGGCTCATCGCGAAGTCAAGGTGCCTGCAGGCATCGGTGACGAGGGCCGCGTCGCTCACGTCCCGGAGCACGGCGCGGCGTCGCTCGCCGGTGCGGTGGTCGTGGCACCACAGGCAGTCCGAACCCGGGCCGTAGTACCTGTTCCAGCCCTCGCAGCGGATGACCTCGGCGCCGGCGCGATCGTACAGCGAGACGCAGCGGGGGACTGTGGAAAACGCCTGCTCGACGAGGCGCTCCGGGATGCGCACGCGGTCGCCGTCGATGTGCGCGCCGGCAGCGCCCAGCAGCTCGAGCGCCTCGGGCTCCTGGATGAGGAGCCCCGTCCGCTCGAGCACGCGCAACGTGGCGGCGTGCAGCTCCTGACACTGCTGGTCGGTCAGGCGCCCGAGGAATGGTCCGGCGACGGTATGGGTGGCGGGCATGGAGTCTCCTTGGTTACGGGTCATGCGCCTTCTGGGCGTACTGCACGAAACCGCGGAGGACGCGAGTGTCGACGGCGCGCGGCCGGCGAGGGCGCGCTGTGTGGCAGCGAGTGCTCCACGGCAGCTCTCACGGCAGCTCCGGCAGCCCGTCCTCGCCGATCGCCCAGAATGGGTTGTGCGCGACCTCCCAGGCGTGGCCGTCCGGGTCGGCGAAGTAGCCGGAGTAGCCGCCCCAGAAGCG
>JBAXRL010000715.1:0-2297 GCA_037131205.1 Actinomycetes bacterium
TCTGAAGTGGCGTCAGCGGCACGGCCTCCGGCGTAGACGTGAGGCTCTCCCACAGGTCGTCGATCAAGCGCAGCCGCTCGGCCGGCGTCAGGCTACGGATGTTCATGGCGGGCATGCCCATGCCACGACGATAGGCGCCGCGGTGAACGCGGGCAAGCGTCTGGCTGTTCCTCGACGCCGGCGGCCGCGCGCTCGGCGTGAGCGCGGCGCGTGGCTTGTGCCCGGTCGAAGCGGGGGTCGGCGCGACACGGAGGGAGGGGGCGGCTTCGAGAAGCTGTGAAGCCTGGCGCCCGAGAAGGCGGCTCGGCGGCGGTCGTCGTGGGGCTTGACGTAGGCCACTCGGGTCACGTGTCTCCAGTAGCCGGTGGGGCGCAGCCGGGCAGTATACTGCGGCCACATCAAACCCTACAGGCGGGGGTGGCGAGTGCCGGCCAACGACCCGTGGTTCACCGTCCGCGACGGACATCTGTGCTTCGACGGCGTCGACATCGTGGAGGTCGCCGAGGGCATCGAGACGCCCTTCTACCTGTTCAGCGAGCGGCGCCTGCGCCACAACATCGCCGGGCTGCTGGAGGCTTTCGGCGGCAGGTATCCGCGCACTGAGATCTTCTACGCCAGCAAAGCCTGCTCCAACCTCTGGTTTCTCAACGTCGTGCGGGACTGCGGCATCAACATCGAGGTGAACTCCGGCGGCGAGCTCGACAAGGCGCTGCGCGCGGGCTTCGAGCCGCGCCAGATCGTGTTCAACGGGGTCGCGAAGACGCGGGACGAGATCGCCGCGGCTGTGAATGTCGGCGTGCGCGCCCTGCTTGTCGACTCGCTGCACGAGCTGGGCCGCATCGCCGCGGTGGCGGCCGAAGTGGGGAGGACGGCGGCCGTGGCCCCGCGCATCGACGTGCACGTGCCCACGGCCACGCACCCCGGCCTCGAGACCGCCCACGGCGGCAAGGCGGGCATCGATCGCGATGACGCCGCGGAGGCCTTCGGCCGCGCGGCCGCCGACCCCGGCCTCGAACCGGTCGGCCTGCACCTCCACGTGGGCTCGCAGATCACCAGCGTGGAGCCGTACCGGCAGGCGCTGGCCAACGCCCTCGACCTGGTCGACGAGGTCGAAGCCGCCGCCGGCGTGCGTCTGCAGTTCCTGGACGCCGGCGGCGGCTTCGCCGTCCCGTTCGCCGAGGGTCCGCCGGCGGGCGCCGACGACTACTTCCGCTCTCAGGTGACCCTCGACGAGTACGCCGCCACGATCTGCGGCGCGCTTGCGGCGCGGCGCCCCGACCTCACGCTCTTCATCGAGCCGGGCCGCTCGGTCGCGGCCACCACCGGCGTGCTCGTGACCCGCGTCGAGAGCGAGAAGAGCAAGCGCACGCGCGACGCGGAGGGCCGGGTGACCGGCGAGGAGCGCTGGCTCACGATCGACGCCGGCTTCAACACCCTGCTCGAGCACACCAACTACCGCTGGTACTTCCGCACCATCGCAGCCGGGCGGGCGGGTGAGCCTGCAGACGCCGACTTCCGCCTGGCGGGCCCACTCTGCGACGGCGTCGACGTCTTCGCCGGCGACGACGACACGCCCTACCGGCGCTTCCCCGCCGCCACGAGCGTCGGCGACCTCGTGGTGTTCCTCGACGCCGGCGGCTACACGCTCGAGATGATGAACGACTACAACGCCCGCCCGCGCGCGGGTGCGCACGCGGTCACGCTCTCCGGCGATGTGGTCGAGATCCGGCGCCGGGAGTCGGACGCCGACCTGTCCGCGCTCGACCTCACGCCGGGCTTCGAGGGCTGACGGCGGCGGGCCCAGGCCCGCCCTCTCAGATACTCAGACGACGTACTGCGCCCGCACGCGTGCGAGCTTGCCAGCGCGTAGAGTTGGATGTAGCCCATCTTCCAGTGCGCCCGGTAGTGGTCGCGGGTGTGCGTGTCGACGACCGGCTGCCCGGCGCTGTTGGTCCCGGCGACCACGGCTACGTGGTCCCAGAAGGCTCTCCGCTCAAGTAGGCAAGGGCGCAAGATGGGCACCCGGAATCGCCGCAGGATCCACCCGGCAATGAGAGCGCGTTGCGACGACGGCACGGTGCTCGGCTTAAGGGGCGACCGATATCTTCGCCCGGCACGGCAGCAGGGGCACGCCAGCGGGTGGGTGCGCTCAGGGCGCTTGGCTTCCACGGACGGCGGCTTCCTACTCAGGGCTGACGCGCAGCACATTCACGTTCGCCGTTGTCATTGCCGATAGTACGGCGAGAAGTAGGGCCTTCCGCGAGCGAAGCAAGGGCAATTGAGGGAGTGGTCGGGTC
>JBAXRL010000716.1:0-2295 GCA_037131205.1 Actinomycetes bacterium
TAGCTGAGCGTGAGCGTGTCGCCCTCGACCTTCGGCGCCAGCCGCGTCCCGCGCTTGCGGCGCCGCAGCCCGCGCACCTCGAAGAGGTCGGCGAAGTCGGCGTCGAAGTACAGGTCGAGCACGAGCTCGACCTCGTGGTGATGGAAGTTGCGCACGCGCAGCAGCTCGTGCAGGCGGTCGGCAAGGAAGCGCGTGCGCCGCACGTGCACGCTGGCCTGCGGCAGCGTGTGCCCGTCCGGGGTGCGCGCCTCGAGGTTGGTGAGCTCCACCGTGGCCGCGTAGCCACGCTCGGCGGTCGACGAGAGCAGCACCGGCAGGCGGCCGGCGATCGTGAGCTCGTAGCGGCTCAGGTAGCGGGTGTCGTGGTAAAAGAGGCCGAGCACCGAGCTCTCGCTGCCGGACGCCTGGCCGAGCGCGTCGCTGTACAGGAAGAGGTCGCCTTCCTTGAGCGCCAGGCGCGGGGTGCGCCCGCCGCTCATCACGTAGCGTTCGGCGGACGTCCTGACCACCGGCTCCGCGGCGGCGCCGGCGTACCGTTCCTGGCCCGCGGCGCTGCGTTCTGGTCGTGATGGCGACGTGCTCATGGCTCGCTCTCGTGCTTCGCTGACGTGATGTCGGCCCCTCGCCACCGGCCCCCAAGGCCCGTGGGCGACGCGGAGCTCTTACCCAGTGGCCTCAAGGAACAGGCGCATGAGCTCGGCGCCGCTCGCCACCAGCAGGCCGGTGGCGGCGGCGTCGGTTTCGCCGAAGGTCATGGCGCCGCCGCCGCCCGAACCCGGAAGCGGCTCGCTGATGACGAACGGCACGGGCGGGTCGGCGTGCGTGCGCGTGGAGAGCCACGTGTGGTGGTCGGGCAGCACCATGGCGGCGGGCCGCGTCGGCGACGAGAGGATGGGGGCCAGCACCTCGGCGTCGATGCGCTCGATGGCGCGCACCTTGCCGCCCAGGTCGCCCATGTGGGAAGCCTCGTCGGGGGCCTCGACGTGTACCCACACGAAGTCGTGGTCGTCGAGAGCCGTGACCACGGCGCGCGCCTTGGCGCCGTAGTCGGTGTCGAGGTCGCCGGTGGCGCCGGGCACGTCGATCACGTCGAAGCCGGCCAGCCGGCCGATGCCACGCACCAGGTCCACGGCCCCGACGACGGCGCCGCTGAGCCCGTACAGAGCGCTGAAGCGCGGCATGCGGGGCGCCCTGCCTTCGCCCCAGAACCAGACGCTCGTGCCCGGGCGCACGCCGGCGAGCACTTCATCGGCGCGGCGCTGCAGATCGACGAGCGCCGCGGCCGCCGCGGAGCCGGCCTGGCCGGCGGCGGCCCCCGGCGCATACCCGGCCACCGGGCGGTCGAGGATGTCGTGCGGCGGCGTGCAGGGCACGAGCTCGCCGCCGCGCCACACGAGCAGGTTGCGATAGCTGACGCCGCTGTGGAGCTCGAACGGCCCGCCGCCCAGCGCGGCCTGCAGGGCCGCCATGCAGCGGCGGGCCTCGTCGGCGTCGATGCCGCCGGCCGTGTGGTCCTTCATGACGCCGTCAACGACGGTCACCAGGTTGCAGCGATACGAGACGTCGGCGGGGCCCAGCGCGACACCGATGCTGGCGGCTTCGAGCGGGCTGCGCCCGCTGAAGACGGCCGCCGGGTCGTAGCCGAGCACGGCCAGGTTGGCGACGTCGCTGCCGGCCGCCATGCCTTTGGGGACGGTCTGCACGAGCCCCACGACGCCGCCGCGCGCCAGGCCGTCCATGCACGGCGTCTCGGCGGCCTCGAGCGGCGTGCGGCCGCCGAGCGCCGCCTGCGGCTCGTCGGCCATGCCGTCGGGCACGAGCAGCACGCGTTTGCGCATCATGTCGGCGGCCCTCCGCCGGTCTCACGGCCGGGCATCAGCCGGCGCCGCCGAGCACCATCATCGGCAGTCCCGCGAGGCCGTCGTACTTGGGCCGGTACCGCGCGGTGTCGTAGCAGCGCGCCACGTCGACCACCTTCTTGGTGGCCACCACCTCAGCGATGGGCACCGAGCCGTATTTGCCGTCGGTGAGCGCGACCATACGGCCGGTCTCGCCGCGCAGGATGAGGTCCACGGCGAGGTTGCCGTAGGCGGTCGGCACGATGCAGTCGATGGCGTCTGGCGCGCCGCTGCGCACCAGGTAGCCCAGGTTCATGCTGATCATGTCGATCCTGCGGCCACCGTTGAAACGCGGCGCCAGCTCCTTGATCCCGGCGCTCACGCGTGGGCCGATGCCGCCGAGCTTGGCGTGGCCGTACTGGTCCTTCTCGCCGCCCTCGAAGATCATCTCGCCGCC
>JBAXRL010000717.1:0-2285 GCA_037131205.1 Actinomycetes bacterium
GCGCCCAGGCGCCGCGCGCTCACAGCCACGTCCATGGCGACGCTGCCGCCGCCGATCACGAGGACACGCGGCCCCGGTACGCGGCGCTCGCCTTCGGCGATCCCCCTCAGGAAGTCCAGGCCTGCCGGGAGCTCCTCCTCGCCCTCCAGGCCGATGCGCGGAAGCGCCCACGCGCCGGTCGCGAGGAAGACGGCGTCGTGCTTCGCGCTGAGCTGCTCGAGGCTCAGCTCCTCGCCCAGCGCGACGCCGCAGCGGAACACGACGCCGAGCGTCTCGAGCGCTTCGGTCGCGCGGTCCACCACCTCCGGCGCCAGACGATAGGCCGGGATGCCGTAGCGGAGCATCCCGCCGGGCTTGGCGGCGCGCTCGAAGACGGTGACGCCGTGGCCGCGCATCCGCAGGTAGTACGCGGCCGCAAGGCCGGCGGGTCCCGCGCCCACGACGGCGACCGATCTGCCGCTCGCCGGCGCCGGCCTGCCGAACAGCTCCGGATCGTCCAGGACGCGGTCGCCGAGGAAACGCTCTACCTCGCGCACGGAGACGGCCTCGTCGAACAGGCCACGATCGCAGTCGTCCTCGCAGGTGTGCGGACACACCCTTCCGGTCACGGCCGGCAGTGGGTTGCGCGCCAGCAGGCGGCGCGCCGCGCCGTCGACGTCGCCGGCGCGCAGCAGCTCCATGTACTCGGGGATCTCCACGGCCCCCGGGCACGCGGCGGTGCACGGGCGCGTGTCGACCTTCATCGAGCCGGCGATCGAGTGATACCGGCTGTCGCCGGTGAACGCGTTGCAGTACCGGCCTCCCTTTCGCGTGCAGTCGAAGGCGTCGTCGGCCGCGCGGTAGTACCAGCAGCGCGGCTCCTGGGCGAGGTTGCCACCCACGGTCCCCATGTTGCGCAGCTGCGGGGAGGCGATCGCATGGGCCGCCTGAGCGAGCGCCCGGTAGCGCTCGCGAACGAGAGGCTCGCGCTCCAGATCGCGGAGGCGCACGAGGCTCCCGATCGCCAGTCCGCCGGCGCGCTCCTCGATGCCGTCGAGCCCGGCGATGGTCTTCAGGTCGATGAGCGTGTCGGGCGCGCTCGCGTGGACACGGTCCTTGATGAGCCCGAGGAGGTCGGTGCCGCCGGCGATGGCCCGGGCGCGGCCGGCGGAAGCCTCGCCCAGCAACTCGGCGGCCTCGGCCGGCGACCGGGCGCCGCGGTGCGAAAAGCCCGCGGCGCGAGACGCTCTCGCCGGGGGAGCCGTCAGTGCCCCGCCACGGCCCGGCGCCAACGCGGCTTCCGCAAGCGCCGGCGCGGCCCCGTCGGGCCGCGCCGGCGCGGCCTCCGTGCGCTCCGCCGCGACGGCTGCGGCCGCCGACAGGGCGTCCGCGGCGTCGAGACGCCGCCGTATCGCGCTGCTCAGCTCGTCGGCAACGGCCGGCCGGCCCTCCGCCCGTCGGGCCAGCGCGTCCAGGACCTTCTCCGGCTTCACGGGGATCTCGTTGATGCGCACGCCGGTGGCGTTGTAGATCGCGTTGAGAATGGCCCGCGGCGTACAGGTGATAGCGGACTCGCCGATGCCGCAGGCGCCGTACTCGCCGGCGCCGCGCCACACCTCGAGCAGCACCGGCTCGACAGTCGGCATGTCGAGCATCGTCGGCATGGTGTAGTCGATCCAGTCGAAAGACAGCGGCCGGCCGCTGGCGTCGTCGTAGACGACCTCCTCGTACAGGGTCTCGCCGATGGCCTGCACCTGGGCGCCGATCTGCTGCGCCTCGGCGCCCGCCGGGAACATCACCGTGCCGGCATCGTGCACGACCACGAGCCGCAGGATGTCGACCCTGCCGGTTTCCGCGTCGACCTCGACCTCTACGAATGAGGCGAGGTACGGGGCGCCGGTCTTCTCCGCCGGCATGTCGTCGGTCACCGTGACGTGCAGCGGCAGCATGTCGCCGGCCTGCATGATGTCGGTGACCGACCTGCCGGCCGGCGCCCCGCCGATGAGGATCTGCCCGCCGACGATGTCCACGTCCTCGGCGGGCGCCGCGAGCACGACGGCAGCCATGCGCACGAACTGCTCCCTGAGCTCGGCCGCGGCCTGCGCCATCACCTCGGCATGAAGATAGGCGACGGAGCTGTCGGTCTGCACCATGTCCTTGAGCCCGGTCTCGGTGTCGGTGGTGGCGATCCACTCGACGTCGTCGGCGGTGACGCCGAGAAAGTCGAGCGCCTCGGCGCAGGCCAGCACCGCGCAGGTGCTGGAGCCGACGCCGGTCTCGACCTGCGGCGCCTGCAGGATCACCGA
>JBAXRL010000718.1:0-2284 GCA_037131205.1 Actinomycetes bacterium
AGCTACGCGACCAACACGCAGACGACCGGGGCGCACAGGATCGTCATCGAGTGCCTGGGGAACCTGGATCAGATGCCGGCCACCGGGGCGACGCTGGTGCTGGGCATCCTGCGCCTCAAGGACGGTTCGGGCTCGCCGCTGAGCGTCATGGCGTTCGTGCCCTGAGCGCCGCGGCCGCGCCGAGCCGGTATCGCTGGGAGGGAACACAAGGCACAGCCTGCGGTTTCAAACGGTCGACGCAACGCTGTTCGCCAGCTTGTCGGCTGGAGTCTGGCACTCAGGGGTCTTGCGCGGTCTGCTGACATGCTCAAGCTGGATTCCTGACTCGGTAGAGTCGTAACTTGCGGTGCCGCCAGTGGTGCCGCCAGTGGTGCCGCCAGTGGTGCCGCCAGTGGTGCCGCGGCGGATCCCCGGTACTATCTCCGCGGCCGTCGCGATCGACGACTCAGCACGACGCCCCATGCCACGCGACGGTCCCACCACCGGCGCCGGAGGCACTGCAGGGGCGTCGGCGGCGTCAGCCGATCCGGCGCCTACGGCAGCGTCGCGACGGCGCGCTCGATGAGCTGGATGAGCGGCGTCGGGTAGACGCCAAAGACGATGAGGAAGGCGGTGAGCGCGGCGAGGACGGCGGCGGAGCCGCCGCCGACCGCCGCGCCCGCCGCGCCCACTGCCTCCGCGCTCTCGTCCGGCTGCCGCACCCACATGGCCACGACGATCCGCGTGTAGTAGTAGAGGCCGATGGTGCTCGTCAGGACCAACACGATGATGAGCGCCCACAGCGCCGCACCGGCGCCGGCCGCGACGACGTAGAACTTGCCGATGAAGCCCATCGTCAGCGGCATGCCGGCCAGCGAGAACAGGGCCACGGTGAAGGCTGCGGCCGTCCAGCGGCGTGTGCGGGCGAGACCGCGGTAGTCGTCCATCGAGTCCGCGTCGCGCTCCGGCGCGGACAGCGCCGTGACGACCCCGAAGGCCACGAGTGAGGTGGCGAAGTACGCGACGAGGAAGAGGGTCACCGCGACGGCGGCCCGCCCCCCAGTTGCGAGGAATGCCACCAGCAGGTACCCAAGGTTGGCGATCGACGAGTAGGCGAGGATGCGCTTGACATTGTCCTGCCGCAGGGCCAGAAGGTTGCCGGCGACCATGGAGGCGATGGCGACCGCGGCGAACACCAGGAACAGCGTCGCGCCGGGATCCAGGCTCAGCGGCCGGAAGTACCGCAGGAGCAGGGCGAACACGGCGCCCTTGGAGACGGTGGCGACGTAGGCGCCGACAGGGGCGGGCGCACCTTGGTAGACGTCCGGTGTCCACATGTGGAAGGGGACGACGGCGAGCTTGAAGCCCACGCCGACAAGCATCAGCACGATGCCGAGCGCGACCACGACGTCCGCGCCGCCGAGGCCGGCTCTGAGCAGCGGCGCGAGCCCGCTCACGGTCATGGTCCCCGCCTGCGCGTACACCAGCGCCATGCCGAACACGAGGAAGGCCGAGGTCGAGCCGGCGAGCACCAGGTACTTGACGGCCGCCTCCACGAACTGCGCCCGGTAGATGGGATACACGATGAGCGCGTACAGCGACACGCTGAGGATCTCGAGGCCGAGGAAGAAGGCGGCGAAGTGGGTGCTCGCGACGAGAACGGCGCCACCCAGCGTGGCGGTCAGCAGGAGCATGTAGTACTCCTCGGGGTGCACGTGGCGGCGCTGCAGATAGCTCCACGAGAGGATCGCGACCGCGGCCGTGGCCACGGTCAGGAGGCCGATGTAAAACAGGGCGTAGGTGTCGAAGGAGAGCAGCGGCGTGACCTGACGGGAGGTCCGCGTGGCGGCGATGAACAGAGAGACGATCGTCGCCGCCAGCCCGACCAGCGTGAGCGCGAGCGCCAAGGCGTGTGAGCGGTAGAACGCGGCCGCGAGCATCACGATCACCGGCGCGGCCGTGAGCACGATGAGCGGCAGCAGCGTGATGAGGTCGCCGCTTGTCATCGCTCGCCGTCCGTCGCCGTGTCGTCAGCGAGCAGCAGTTGGGCCGCGCTCGTCGCCTCGGGCGAGAGAGGGCTCCCCGCGGTGATCTGCTGCACGGACGTCACGGTCTGCCGGGCGGTCGCGATCAGCGGCTGGGGGTAGAAGCCGAGCACGACGAGGGCGGCGATCAGGGCGGCGTACATGCCCGTCTCGCGCGGCAGCAGGTCGTCGAAGCGCAGGGCGTGCGTCTCCTGACCCTGGAAGGCGCGCTGCATCATCCAGAGCGCGTACACCGTGGCGAACACGAGCCCGACGGCGCC
>JBAXRL010000719.1:0-2277 GCA_037131205.1 Actinomycetes bacterium
GGGCCGGTGCAGTCGAGGATGCCGGCCCGCGAGTGGAGGCTCACGACGACGGAGAAACCGCGGCGCAGGTAGGCCAGCAGCGCCTTGGTCTCGGGCTCGGAACCCGGGGCGGCGCCGCCGGTCAAGCCGGGGCCCCCCGGCTCGTTCAAGGCGCTGAGCCGGCGCCGCCAGTCAGCGGTCGGCAGGTTGCGGTTGAGGTCGACGCTCCTGGCGTTGCCGCGCATGCGGCGCGCGTACCCGTCCGGATTGGCGCAGCCGATGACGTCGAGGCGCGCCCCGGACGGCAGCGCCCCGGGGTGCGCCAGCAGGTAGGCCACGAACTGCTCGGCCACCGCCGTCCCCGACTCGTTGCCGTGCACGCCTCCCACGATGAGCAGGCGGCGGCTGCCCGCGCCGAACTGAGTCACCGCGATCGGTCGCCCCAGGTGCGAGCGCCCGATGGTCTCGCGGGCCAGGCGCTCGACGACGATGTCGGCGCCGGGGGCCGAGGCCTGCCCGTTGCCGGCGAGGTCCTGGGCGGCGACGCTGTAGTGAAAGACGCCCGCCGCCGCCGGCGTCCATCTGGCGCGGTACCAGGCGCCTGTGCGCCTGTTGCCCAGGGCGAGGCTCGCGACGGTCTGGCCGGCGCCGTCGCTGACGACCAGGGTCACCGCGGAGACGTCGGGGCTGAAACGATCGGCGACTGAGTACCTGAGCGTGACGGCGCGCCCCGTGTAACCGACCGCCGCCCTGACCGACGTGGTCGGACCCGTGGTGTCGACCTTCAGCTCGACGGTGTGCGCGACCTCGCGGTTGCCGGCGGCGTCCGTGGAGTAGTAGCTCAGCGTGTGCCCGCCGTCGAAGGAGTGATCGGCGGGCGCCGGGATGTCGAGCGAAGCGCCCGCCGGACCGCCCACCTGGAGCAGGGGGCCGGCGTCGAGGGCCGCCCAGGTCGCGGCGACGCCCGACTCGGCGTCGGACGCCGTGAACCGCACGGTGAAGGACGCGCCCTGCCAACCGGACGGCGCGTCGCAGGTCGTCACGGGAGGAGTGGAGTCGGCCGCGGACGCCGCAGACGCCGCGGCCGGGGCCACCGGGAGGAGCGCGCAGAGCAGCGTCACGAGAGTGACCGGCAACAGATACGCCTTCGTCATGGTGCGCGCTCCCCCGGGCCGGCGGCTCCGCTGAGCCGCCGCTTCACGCGATGGTAGCACCTGACGCGCGGATCGCGGGAAGTCGCGCCGGTGATGGAGGCTGTGCAATCATGCCGGACGCGCGACTGTGAGCACGTGAGCTTCCGCGATCTCGAAGCGAGTCAAGGGGCTCCCGCGGAATCCAGGCAGAAGGGGGAGGCGCGATGAGCTCGGGCATTCGTGCCACGCCGGGGGGCGAGGCGGTCCAGGCGGGCGAGGCGGTCCAGGCGGGCGAGGCGGTCCAGGCGGGCGAGGCGGCGCCGGCGGTCAAAGCGGGCGAGGCCGGCGGTCCTCGGGGCGGCAGAGGTGGTGAGGTGAGCGCCAAGGGCCTGGCGGCCGGGCGCGTCGGCCTGCCGGCGACCATCACCATGGGCGTCGGCGCGGCGGGGCCCGCCTACAGCCTCGCCGCGTCACTCGGCATCATGGCCGCCGTCGTCGGCCTCAAGGCCCCGGCCATGCTCATCATCTCGTTCATCCCGATGCTCATGGTCTCGACGGCCTTCTTCTCGTTCGCCCGGGTCGACCCGGACTGCGGTCAAGCCTTCTCGTGGGCAACACGCGGCCTGGGACCGCACATGGGCTGGATCCTGGGCTACTGGGGCATCGCCATGGTCCTCGTGATCGGGCCGAGCATCGCCAACGTCGTAGCGACCTACTTTTACCTGCTCATCGGGTTCGAGAGCGCCGCCGCCTCGACGTTCTGGCTGACGCTCGGGAGCGTCGTGCTGCTGGTCGTCGTCGGAGCGCTCGTCGCCGCCGGCGTCGAGCTCTCGGTGCGCACGCAATACGTTCTCATGGCCCTGCAGGTGGGCAGCCTGATCGTCTTCGCGGCCGTGACCCTGATCAGGCCCTACCTCTCACATCCGGCCGGGCGCGTGGGGCTCTCCCTCGACATGTTCCTGCCCACCCACATGAGCTGGTCGCAGATCGCCGACGGCATGCTGATCGGCGTCTTCTTCTACACCGGCTGGGACGTCGCCACGAGTCTGGGAGAAGAGAGCAAGGACTCGCGGCGGCTGCCGGGCATGGGCGCCGTGCTCAGCACGGTGGTCCTCGTGCTGATCTTCACCCTGAGCGCCGCCGGCGCCCAGTCGTACCACGGCTC
>JBAXRL010000720.1:0-2273 GCA_037131205.1 Actinomycetes bacterium
CGCATGCCGAGCGCGAAGGCGAGCTTGCCCATGGTGGCCGCGGTGAGGTTGCACTCGCCGGCGAGTACGCGCGAGACCCAGGCCCGCGACGTGCCCATGCGACGGGCCAGCTCGACGCCGCTCACGCCCTTGACGTCAATCTCCGCGACGAGGGCGTCGATGAGCTCGAGCGTCATGAGGTAGCTCCAGTAGGCAGGATGCTGCTGGGCTGGCGTCATATGCTGCTCGAACGTGAGAAGGAAGACCGACTACAACGCCCGGGCGACGAGGCGCACGTCGGCGTCCAGAGCCTCGGCGATGCGCTGAAGCGTCCTGGACGTCGGGCTCGTGGAGCCGCGCTCAATGCGGCTGATGTCGCCTTGGTCGATGCCGCAGCGCGCGGCGAGCTGCGCCTGCGTGAGGCCGTGCTTCTCACGCAGATCGATGACCTGCAGCGCGATGTCATAGGCCTTCTCGAAGACTTCCTGCTGCGCCGCCGACTCCGGCGGAAGCCGGGCACTGCGGTCGGCCATGATGTCCTTGTAGCTACGTGTCATGAGCACTCCTCCTTTGCAGACAGTATGGGGCTTTACCCATGGAGCGTCAATCCCGGCGTTTGTGGTTCTTGAGTCGCGATGCCTGACCTCGCTCTCTGCGCCGGCGTTCCGCGAACTCCGCCAGAAGCCGTCTGGCCTCGGCGATCTCCCGCTGCTGGCGGCGCTTCGTCGAATCCGCGCCCTTGTCGTATCCACCGAGCAGGAGGATCACCATGTCGCCGTAGAAGTGGACGAAGACCCGGAGCAGGACCTTCTCGGAGGGGGTGCCGATCTCGGGCGGAGCCCCGCCGAACATGTGGGCGATCTCGTCGGCGTCATGACGGACGCGGAGCTCATGAAGGCCCTTGCCGAGGGCCGTGAGCCACTCGGTGCGTACGAGGTCGATGCCTCGCACCGAGAGCACGCGGTCGATCGCTGTATGGAGCGCCCTGAACTTGAAGTGCGAAAGGTCGTTGACGAACCGCTCGAAGGGCATGGTGCCGTCTTCGGCCTCGTAGGGCTCCGTAGTCCATGTGCCAGACATGGGTGTCACGTCACATTGTTGTCATTCGGGCCGCTTCGACTTGCCGCGGAGCCGGCCCACTCGAAGCCATCGACGAGGGTCGTCGCCTGTCGGCTGCAGGGCGCCGGATGCGGGGGTGAGCGCGTGCTGAGTCCTCATGATCATGACCCCAGCTTATGCCGGTCTTCACGTTACGCGACAGGATGACGATGGCGGAGTGCGGTGGACGTTGCGGGGCGTCACGGGAGCAGGGCGCTTGAACCGGCCCGCCGGCGACAGGGAAAGGCGGCGGCGCCTACTGGAAATCCCGGAGACCGGAGGATGGGCCGAGGAGCGCGGGCTTGTGCAGGCATACCAAGTCTGGGATACTGCTCGTATGACTGCTTCGCAGCCAAAGGGAGTCGTCTGGGTCGCGTCGTCGCGGAAGGATCTGCGCGACTTCCCGGACGAGGTCCGTCAAGTCATGGGCTGCGCCCTGTACCTGGGGCAGTCCGGTGACAAGTACGTCTCGACGAAAGCGCTCCATGGGTTCGGCGGCGCGCTGAGATGACCACAGAAGGACTCGACCACGAGGTCAGCTCGGGGAACGTGTTCGCGGACCTCGGTCTGCCGGACTCCGACGAGCTGCCGGCGAAGGCGGCGCTTGCCCGTCAGATCTCGAGCATCGCCTCGCAGCGGCGCCTCACACAGTCACAGACCGCGGCCATCCTCGGCACGACCCAGCCCAAGGTGTCGGACCTGTTCGCCGGCAAGCTCGCCGGCTTCTCGATGGAGAGGCTCATGCGGTTTCTCAACGCGCTCGACCGTGACGTGCGCATCGTCGTGACGCCCAAACCTCGCGGTCGCAGCAAGGCCACGGTGATCGTCGCGGACGCACCGGTCGCCAAGCCTCGGCCTCGGGCCGTCAACGGCTGAGCTGAGGCTGATTCGTTCGGGGTCCGACAAAGGGATCGACCTGGCCGGCTTCCGCATCGCGTCGCCCGCCACCGCGCCTGTGACTGGTGCTATGTGAAGGCGACGCGTCCGCTGTCAGGGACGGACGACTGCCATGGAGGCCAGAACGCCATGAGGTTCGAGCGCATCACCACAGATCCCGCGAAGATGGGCGGACGCCCGTGCATACGTGGACTCCGCATCCCTGTGGCCACCGTCATCGACATGGTCGCTGACGGCATGACGCCAGCCGACATCATCGACGCCTTCCCGGACCTGCAGCCGCAAGACATCGAGCAGGC
>JBAXRL010000721.1:0-2271 GCA_037131205.1 Actinomycetes bacterium
GATGTGTCCACGGGCGCATCCGTGCGTGCAGACCTATTGGGATAGGCCCTAAGCCAAAGGCAGCGCGTTGGAGCCCTACGCTGGATGCGCTGCGGGAGGCGTTCCAGATCGAGTAGCGGATTCCGGGCCGGCGCTGCCCGGCTGCGATGAGCCGGCACGTCCCAAGGACGCGACGTCGGCCTCAGTGCGCGTCGTCGAGACCGTCACTCGCGTCCTCGGGCGAGACGGGTGGCCACTCACAAGGAACACGGCGTAGCCTTCGCGGCGACAGTCTGGGGCTGAGGCGCGACCGCAGCGGGCCTCGCGGCCCCTGCGACGGGATTGGCCATCCATCGCCAGACCGGCCGCGATTTGACACGCTGCGCCCCTCGGCGGGTACAGTAGGCGTGCAGAAGTCCGCGGCCGCCGCGCGCGGCGGCCGTCAACGACCAACGAGGGGAGCAGAACGATGACCGATACCCCCAAACCCGCGGCGCCCGCGGCAGTCAGCGGTGTGACCATCTCCGACAATGTGGTGGCCAAGGTGGCCTTCAAGGCGCTTTCCGGCATCGAGGGCGTCCACGCCCTGGGCGGCGGCAGCTCCCGCGCCCTGGCCGGCCTGCGTGGCGACAAAGGCACGCCGGGCATCAGCGTCGACCTCCGCGACGGCAGCGTCGACATCGACATCACCATGAGCATCGTGTTCGGCTCCAGCGTGCCCACCATCGCCGAGGCCTGCCGCAAGGCGGTCACCGAGCAGGTCGAGGGCACCACCGGCCTCAAGGTGCGCGCCGTCAACGTACTGGTCACCGACGTCGCCTTCCCGGAGGAGCAGGCTGCCTCAGGCGACTGACAGCCGGCGCCCGGCCGGGGTCGCCGCCGCGGTGACCACGCGGGTCGCGACCTTCGTGCTGCTCATCGCCGCGGGCTTCGTGGCGCTGCTGTTCGCCATGCGGCTGACGGCGGCTGCTTTGGGCTGCGCCTTCTCGCCCTTCCCGTATCTCGGGATCCCCGCCGACCATGCCTCGCGGGCGTGGCTGCTGGCCGGCGTCGTCATCGTGCTGGGCGTGCTCGTGTGGCTCGTGCTGCGGCACGGCGAGGAGACGCTGTGGCTGCGCGGCGAGGCCGGCGGCGGCGTCCTTGTGCCGGCCGCCGGCCTCGCTCGATTGGCCGAAGACGCCGCCTGCCGGCATCCCGAGGTGGTCAGCGCCGCGGCGGCGCTGCGCGTGCGTGGCGGCGCCGTCGGCGGCAGAGTGCGCGTCTACGGCCGGCCGCTGGCCGACCCCGCGCGTCTGGCCGCCGAGGTCGAGCTCGCGGTGCGCGAGCGGCTGGCCCAGGTCGTCGGCGTGGCGCCGGCGCGCCTCGTGGTGCGGCCGCGCATCCTCACAGTGCCGCAGCTCAAGAGGTACCTGCCGTGACGGCCGGCGGACGCGCCGTCGCGGTGATCGTGGGGCTCGTGGGGCTGCTGTTCGCGGCCGCGGACCTGGTGCGTGAGGTCGTGCTGGCCAACGCGGGCGGCGTCGAGTGGCCGATCGCCGACTGGTGGTCGCGGCTCACGACAGACCCCACATGGGAGACTGCGGTCGCCGCGGGGGCCGCGGCCGTCGTGGCGGCGGCGCTGATCCTCCTCGCCGTGCGCCAGCTGCGCCCGCGGCGCCGCGGCCCGGATCTCGTGGAGCTCGGCGACGACGCCGGTCAGGCGCGGGTCGACGTCCCGGCGATGCGGCGCGCCCTGCGCCGTCGCCTCGAGAAGGATCTCCCCGGCGTGAAGACGCGCGCCCTCGAGCTCAGCCAACGTGGCGACGGCTGGTGGGTGCGCCTCGAGGCCGAGCTGCCCGCGCGCGACGTGCTCGGGGTGCAGGCGCGCGCCGACGGGCTGCTTGCCGCCGATCTCGCGCGCATGGGCGGCCTGCGGCTGGATGGGCTCGACGTGGTAGTCACGCGCCTCACGTGAGCGCACGCGGGGCCGGTTCGCGCGAAAAAAGAAGACCTGGGGTTTACCAGGTCTTCGTGAGAGGCCGCCCCGTGGGCGCTGGGGTCTGTGCGTCTCCTGTGAACGAGCATACACTCGTGCGCGCCGAATGCAAGGGGCGGAGGCCGTTGTCACCGCGGCCGTTGACGATGGCCGGCGCGGGCGCCCGACGATCGTCACCGCGGCGGTTGGCGATGGCCGTCGCGGGCGCCCGACGATCGTCACCGCGGCGGTTGACGATCGCGATGGGCGACAGGCGCGGGGAGAGGCGCCTGAGACCGTGACGGCGGACCTCTTTCGCCCCGACCTGGTCGCCTCCG
>JBAXRL010000722.1:0-2269 GCA_037131205.1 Actinomycetes bacterium
GCTCGCCGGTCTCGTGGTCGAGCACAAAGGCGGCGCAGCCGGAGGAGCAGAAGTGCGGTGCCTCCCCGTCGGCGAGAAGGACGTCCTGGGCCGGGGTGGCGCCCGCCATGACCACCTCACGCGGGCAACGCTCCGCGGCCTCGCGGACGAGCGCGGGCGGAAAGCGGACGACGCCGGCGGCCTCGTCGACCTTGGCGCCCGCCGCCGCGAGGGCGCCCAGAGCCCGCGAGCCCGTCATGCGCATGCCCACGCGCTCCAAGAGTACCAGTGCCTCGTCGATGATCAACGCCCGTTCGGCGTCACTGAGCCAGGTCGTACGTGCGCGCATGCAGCCTCCTGTCAGATCACCGCTCGCCGGCTCGGCGCCACGTCAGCGATAGCCGAGACCCCGCCTCCGCTCAGGCCTGGAGCGAGTGGGCCTCGATCGTCGGCGTGTCGGCGAGCAGCTTGCGCGTGTACTCGTCCTGCGGGTTCGCCAGCACCTCGTCCGTGGGCCCGTACTCGACGATGCGGCCCTCGCTCATGACGGCCACGTCGTAGGCGATGCTGCGGATGAGGGCGAGGTTGTGGGTCACGAACAGCATGCAGAGGCCGATCTCGTTCTGCAGACGCACGAGGAGCTGCACGATGGAGGCCTGCACAGAGACGTCGAGCCAGGAGGTGACCTCGTCGCAGACGAGCACCGTGGGCTCCGCGGCGAGCGCGCGGGCAATGGCCACGCGCTGGCGCTCCCCGCCGGAGAGCTGGTCGGGGTACCTGCTGAGCAGCGTCTCGTCCAGGGAGACGAGGTCGAGGACCTCGGCCAGCCGCTCCTCGCGCTGATCGTTCGAGTAGTCGAAGAAGATGCGCAACGGCTGCGAGAGGATCTGGGCGATCGTCTTACGCGGGTTCAGCGAGCTGTACGGATTCTGGAACACGTACTGGATGGCGTGGCGCGTCTTGCGCGGACGATTGCGAGCCAGGCGCGACAGGGCCTTTCCCTGAAAGTCGATCTCGCCCTGGATCTTGAACGGGTGGAGCCCGGCGATGCAGCGCGCCAGGGTGGTCTTGCCGCTGCCCGACTCGCCGACGAGGGCAAGACACTCGCGCGCGCGCAGCGTGATGTCGATGTCGTGGAGGATCTCCTTCGAGCCGTACCAGGCGGTGACGCCCTTGACGGTTATGAGCCCTTCCTGCCCACCGCTCTCGAGCGTGCCGGCGTCTTCCTCCGCCAAGGCGGGCGCCTGCCCACGCACCTCTTCGTGCCGCCAGCAGCGTACGCGGTGCATCTCGTCGACGAGTGCCTCGGGCGGCATCTCGGCGGCGCATTTCTCGACGGTATAGGCACAGCGCGGCGCGAACGCGCAGCCCACGGGGCGGCGCCCCGGTCGCGGCGCGAAGCCGGGGATGCCCTCAAGGGTGCGCCGCCCCGTCAGCACCGGGATGGCATGCAGCAGACGCCGCGTGTACGGGTGGCTCGCCCCGGCGAACAGCTCCGCACTGGGACCGATCTCAACCAGACGCCCCGCATACATGACGGCGATGCGGTCGGCGAGTGACGACACCACGGCCAGGTCATGGGTCACGTAGACCGCCGCGGCGTGATGGGAGCGCGTGAGGTCGCGAATCGTGTCGAGGACATGCGCCTGTGTGGTCACGTCGAGACCCGTCGTGGGCTCGTCGAGCACGATGATCTTGGGCCGGCAGGAGAACGCCATGGCCAGCACCACGCGCTGCTGCTGGCCGCCGGAGAGCTGATGCGGGTACCGCCGCAGGAACTCCTTCGTGCTGGGCAGCAGCACCTCGGCCATCATCTCCTCGATGCGCGCGCGTCGCTCATCGTCCGAGGAGCCGAAGCCGTGCACCTCGAGGATCTCGCGCAGCTGCAGGCCGATGCGCAGGGCCGGATTGAGCGCGGAGCCCGGGTCCTGCGGTACGTAGCTGATGATGCCGCCGCGCAGCTGGCGAAGCTGGGAGGCCCCGAGGGCGAGCACGTCGCGATCGTCGATGGTGATCGAGCCGGCCGCGATCCGGGCGCCGCGGCGCTGGAAGTTGAGCAGCGAGGTGGCCGCCGTGGTCTTGCCGGAGGCCGACTCGCCGACCAGCCCGAGGACCTCGCCTTCGACAAGCTCGAAGTTGACCTCGTGGTCGATCTCGACGCCCGAGGGGTCGAGGGCGATCTCGAGGTCCTTCACGGTGAGGATGATGCGGCTCATGCGGCCCCCGTGTCGCGCTCGATACCGATCATCGCGCGGGCCATGCCGTCGGTGGCCAGGTTGACGCCGATCGT
>JBAXRL010000723.1:0-2264 GCA_037131205.1 Actinomycetes bacterium
CGAACGCCCCGCACGCACATCCCTGGCGGGATAGGCCTTAAGGCTTGCGCCCCCTTGCGCCGCCGGATTTCGCCCTGCCTGCCGCGGCCGCGGCGGCTGCGCCAACAAGCGCCTGCGCGCCAGGCGCTTCGGCGAAGAAGGCCTGCTCCTCTGCTCGCCCTGCAAGGATCATCTCACCGCCTACCTCGAGGAGTACTACGACACGTACCTGAACCGCGCCCTCCTCGGCGTGGGGCTGCCCTCGGACGCCGCCGCCGACAAGGGCTACCGCATGGTGCACCCGCGCAAGCGCAGCGCCGCAAAGGAGCCGCACCGCCTGGCCGACCCCGTCGCGCAGGAGCGCCGACGCGGGTCCGGCACGCGGACGGATCTGGGCGGCAACCGTCTCCTGGTCCGCTGGTCATGACGGCCGGCCCGCCGCTTCGCCGACCGGGGTCACGCCGCCACCCTGTTCGATTGGCCCGAGGCGCTCCCCCTGGCCCGCGACCACCGGGGCGAGGGGTCGGCGTGGAGATGGTGGGTGGGGACTCCCTGGAGGCGAGAGCAATGCGGCCCTTCTCGCCACTGTGACGGGATGAGCGCTCGCACGCGAACCCGGCGCGATGGGCGAATGTCCCGGTGGCCGCTGTTGCATGTCGTAAGTTATGAGCGTAGCGTATCGGTTGGAAAGAGCCGGTCGGAAAGCCAGGAGAAGGGAGGCACGAGATGTCGGTCGAGGACGCCGGGAGCTACCTGCGCAGGTTGGCCACAGACAAGGAATTCGTGGCCATCGTCAAGGCGGCGCAGACCTCCGCGGAGCGTCTCGCCGTGATCCACGCCGCAGGGTACGACTTCACCCTCCAGGAGCTCGCCGAAGCGCGCAGCTTCGAGCTCAGCGACGAGGAGAGCCGCAAGATCGCCCTCTCGGACGAGGAGCTCACGGCGATCGCCGGAGGCAGCGGCTGCGGGTGGACGCACGAGTCGGAGGGGCACTGCGGGAAGACGCACGAGAGCGAGGGGTGCCACGGCGGGTGGGATGCCGTCAGTTGGGGGTAGGGTCATACGTGCCGCGCAGCCAAGCGGCCGCCGCGCCCTCGAGAGGCGCGTGAGCGGTCGCAGTGCGTGCGGCTCGGGCGCGGGCGCCGGTCGGAGACCGGCGTCGACCAGCGCCCGCGCCTCCCGGCCGCGCATGTCGCGGGTCTTATGGCATGAGTTATGAGCGTAGCATCCTATTGGCCGCAAAGCGCCGGTGATTGCCACATGTTGTGGTCGGCGGAGCAAAGCGGATGCCCCTGGATGATCGAAGGGTGCGGTGTTCTCACTATCGATGGCGATGTGCCATTGAAGAGGTGGAGGTTCCCCGTGAAATGGATTCTCTGTGCAGCGTGTTTGTTCGTTGTTGCTCTCTGTGCAGGGTGCAGCGCCGACAATACTGCACCGGCAGCTCCGGCGGGTATTCCCGATCTCGTCGGAAAATGGACTGGTCCCGTGAAAGGCTATATTGAAGGGGTGGGTTACAGGGAATCAACGAATCCCGGGATGACGCTTGTGGTTACCGAACAAAGAGATCGCCTGTTCACCGGGTACATGCTCTTCCCCTTGCTGTCCGGCGCAACGAGAACCGAGCGCTTTGCCGGTGTGATCGAACGTGATGGAAAGACCCTGCATACCGTGGAATACACCACAGGGTATTGTGATGGGACGATAGTATCCACTGATGAGATCGAGTTGGTGAACTTCGACGATTCCGAACCCGCCATGCTCGGCATCGACACCCTGAAGAGGATCCAGTAGGAGGATGGCGCCTCGCGTTTCGCGTTTCTGCCCTGCTCTTTGCGGATTTCGAGGGCCGCCGTCGATGGCGGCGGTGGTGAAGGGAGCACCGGCGGCTTCCCGTACCCAGGGGGTGTTCAGCCACACATTCCCCACCTCGCAGGGCCTCTTCCCGAGTGATTCCCGAAGGGGCTGTCGGTCAGCTCCTCCCGCGGCGCCCTGCCCGCCGGGGGCGGCCGGGGCGCGAGTCAAGCGCCGGATCCTCAGGCGCTCACCGGGGCCTGGTCGCTCTCATCCGCCTCTCTTCCGCCTGCAGTCCTGCTGTGAGGCCCAGACGCTGCGCTTCAGCGCGCGCTCCGTCCTCCGGCGGCCGCGGGCCCGTAGCGCGTCGCCTCAATGGACGTCCGGGGTGTCATGTCGTGCGGGCGTTCGCCCAGGTCATGGCGGCGGTTCGAATGGGGGTCGAACGATGAGATCGCGCACGGTGCTTCTGCTCGGGCTCGCTCTGTGTG
>JBAXRL010000724.1:0-2262 GCA_037131205.1 Actinomycetes bacterium
GCCGCATCCGCCCGCTCGCGCCGCATCCGCCCGCTCGCGCCGCATCCGCCCGCTCGCGCCGCATCCGCCCGCGCGCCGCCGCCCGTTACGGCTTCGGCGTAGAGCCGGCCTCGAACTGCTTGATGGCGTCGGCGACGCCGGGCTGCCCGGGCGCCAGCGCCTCGACCGCCTTGAGAACGGCGAGCGCTTCGGCGGTCCGCCCGTCCTGGTCGTAGGCTTGCGCCAGCATCAGCGCCGCCTTGCCGCCGGTGGGCTCGATGCTCACCACATACTCGAGCTCCCTGATGCCCTCTGCCGTCTTGCCCGTGCCGAGGAGGGCGCGCGCGAGCGCGATGCGGATCGCGGTGCCGTAGGGCTCCACCACAAGACCCTGGCGAGCGACAGCGATGGCGCTGTCGAAGTAGCTCTTGTCGAGGACCTGCCCGCCGAAGTTGTACAGCTCGGCGAGCGAGACGTAATTGTCGTACTCGTCGGGCTGGAACGCGATGGCGTCCGCGAACGCGGTCTCGGCGGACGCGAAGCTGCTCTTGACCGCGGCCTTGTACCGGCTCGTGTCCTGACCCGCGGCCTGCGCCTTCTTGCCCGCCTCCAGATAGCCGTTGAGCTCGGCCATGTACGCGAGTCCCACCTCGGCACGGTAAGCGCCGCTGAGCGGGTTGAGGCGGACCGCGCGGCGCGCGGCCTCCGTGCGCACGGGGCCGACGGCGTCGGCGCGCGATGCCAGGTACGCGTTGTCGGCCGCCAGGGGCAGAACCTGGTAGACGATGCCCAGCGCGGCGAGCGCCACGATGACCACAGCGGCGGCCGTGCCCCACTTCGGCGCCTTCACTTCCACGACCCGCGCCGTCGGGGCCAGCACGATACCCAGCGCCGCCCACAACAGGAAGGTGTTGCCGGTGACCGACACGCCGAACAGGAGCTGGACCAGGTACCCGGCGGCGGCCGCCCAGAAGGCGCCGAGCACGATGCGCGAGGGGTCGTCGGTGCGTCTGAACACGGTGCCGAACGAGCGCACGCCCGCCCACACGAAGACCCCGTACATCATGAGCATGCCGGGGATGCCGACGCCCGCCGCGAGCTGCAGCGGGTAGTTGTGGGCGTTGTCGGCGACGGAGATGCCCCCGGCGTCGCGCACGTACTCGACCGGCTTGAACTTGGGGAACACGAGGCGGAAGGTGTCGGCGCCCCAGCCGAGGACCGGACGCTCCCTGATGGCCGCGAAGGCCGCCTGCCAGATCTCCGCCCGCGTCTGGCCGCTGCCCCCGCTGAACTGGAAGATCGAGGCGAGGCGCTTGCCGAAGTTCATGACCTCATTGGGATTGGAGAGGCTGCGCCAGATGATGCCCCCGCCCAGCGCGGCGCTGACCGCGGCCGGGATCCAGTCGACGCCGCGCATGCGGGCGCGGCGCCGCCAGGCGATGACGGCGACGAGCGCCAGGCCCAACGCCCCTCCGATCCAGGCGCCGCGCGTGAAGGCGACGATCATGGTGACGCCGTTGACAGCAAAGCCCGCCCAGTAGACGAGCCGCCATACCAGGTTCTGCTCGGCGAGCGCCAGGCCCAGAGCGACGGGCGTCGAGAACATGAGGAACCCGCCCAGCAGGTCGGGGTTGCCGTAGGTCGAGAAGGCACGGTTTGCCTCGAACGGCAGCGTGCCCCAGGCCACGGGGTCCCAGCCGATGAACTGCAGCACGCCGTAGCCGGCGACGATCAGGCTGGAGAAGAAGAGCGCCCGCGCCAGGGTGCGCACGCGCGCCGCGCTGGTGGCGAGCTGCAGCACGAGAAAGTAGATGACGGCGTAGTTGACGAACGACAGCAGGCCTTCGTAGCGACGCGGCTTGCCGAACAGGGCGATGGGCCAATGAATCGAGGTCACGGTGGTGATCGCGACCCACACGAGGAAGGCGAGGATGAGCCAGTCGATGGGCGTACGCCGGAGCCTGCCGCCGCGGCGCAGCAGATCCCAGGCCCAGGCGCCCAGGGCGACGAGGCCGAGCACGCGCTGGACGAAGACCTTGGCGATGTCGAACTGGTCGTAGGTGAACGGCAAGCTGAAGCCGAGGAAGGTGAGATTGGTCATCGCGACAGGCACGAGGAAGACCATGGCCACCAGCGCCCACCAGGCGACGCGGCGAGCCGCGCTCATGGCCTCGGCTGACGCCTCGGCGGGCGCGGCCGGACGCGCCGCCGTGCCCGGCGCCTGCTTGGGCGCCGCCGTGCCCGGCGGCTGCCTGGGGGCCGCCTGCCTGGGCGGCGTCTGCT
>JBAXRL010000725.1:0-2261 GCA_037131205.1 Actinomycetes bacterium
CGGCAACTTCAAGCGCACCCATCAGCTCAAGGGCGAGGTCAGCGCGCTCGAGGCGATCGCCGTCATGCTCCAGGGCCGCATGGTCGAGCTGCCGGCCGGCCTTGCTCTCGATGCCGCCAAGCTCTCCCTGGAGACCGGCCTTGCCTTGGCCGATTCCATCATCCTCGCCACGGCCCGCGCCGAGGATGCGGTCCTCTGGACCCAGGACGCGCACTTCCGGGGGCTCGAGAAGGTCGAGTATCGCGAGAAGCGCAAGGCGGCCGGCTGACATCTGGCCGGCAGCGGCTTGATTCCACGAGAGGCCGCCGCGGACGCGCGTCCCGTGGCCGTCGAGTCGATTGCGCTGCCGCCTTTGGGCCGCGGCAACGGCGGCCTCCAGCGGCATGACGTTCGCGGCGAGATCGAGACGGCGTTCGCGGGCGTCGAAGGCGTGCGCGGCATGGAGGTTCTCGCCATCGTCGATTGGCTGATGATGGACAAGCTTCCACCGGCCCGCCTCATGACGGCAGTCGGTAGTATCGCCGGCCTCCTGCCGCGGGTCCCGGGCCTGTTCGGACCCACTGACAGAAGCGACAGAGCTCCGACGGAGCGGAGTGGCGGTATTCTTGAGACTCCCCGAAAGGAGGGCCCTTGCAGGACAACCGAGTCAAACTGAGGGACGGCAGGACTCTCGGTTTCGCGGACTACGGAGCGCCGGCGGCCACGCCGGTGATGCTCTTCCACGGTACGCCGGGATCCCGCATATACGGCTTGGAGAATGACCCCTTGCCGGACCGGTTCGGAATCAGAGTCGTCTGCCCGGAACGTCCAGGCTTCGGCCTGTCTACTCCAAGCCCGTCCCGCAAGATCCTGGACTGGTCTGCTGATGTCGCGGAGCTGGCCGATCGACTCGGACTCGACCGGTTTCATGTGGCCGGCGAATCAGGTGGAGGTCCCTACGTCCTGGCTTGTGCCATTCAGATGCCTGACCGAGTCTTGTCGGCAACGCTGGTCAGTACCGTCGCTCCACCCGAAACGCTTCGTCTGACGAAAGATATGAACCTGGGGAATAGGCTGGGCTTCTTCTTCGCACGATATGCCCCGTTCCTGACGAAAGTGCTGTCGGCGTCTTTCGCCGACGCGCTCGCGAGGCAGCCGGACAAGGTGATGCACCAGATGATCTCCCGGCTTTGTGAGTGGGACAGGCGAATCCTGGAGGGCGCCGAGGATCGAAAGCGCGCCATGCTTCTGCTTCACTTCCAGGAGGCTTTTCGGCAGGGCGGGGCCGGACACTATTGCGATACGCTTCTGGTGTCGCGCCGATGGGAGCTGGACTTCAGCAAGCTATCGGTGCCGGTGATCTTGTGGCACGGTGAATGCGACAACCTTGTGCCCCTCGAGCCTGCAAGAGAGCTTTCTGGAATGATCCCTGACTGTGAGACTCACCTGATCGCCGGGGCGGGTCATTTTCTCCTGGAATCGGAGTCGATCGCCGCAGAAATCTTGACTAGGCTACTGTCGGTCCAGAGCCGGGTCTGACACCCCGCATGCGGCTGACTCCCGCTTTGGCCGCAGCACTCTGCGTCCAGGATGTCGAAGCTGTTGGCGCGGAACCGCGTGAATGCGAATAGCGTGCTCGGCCCGGCGCCTGCGGCGGGCTAGGTGCGGCGTCACCGACCCGCAGGCCCTCGCGGAGCTGCAGGCGCTGCGCACCGACTTCCGGAACGCGCGCCAGGCGTGGTTCGACAAGTACGGTGCGGACCGCACGAGCGCCGCGGCCCAGGCCGACCTCCAGAAGATCCGCGACGACCACCAGGCCAAGGTGCAGGCCGTGTTCTACAAGTACGGCATCGACGCCACCGCAGGCGCCGGCATGATGAACGGCGGCGGCTACGGGCACGGCGGCGGCATGATGGGCGGCGGCCAGGGCAACGGCGCAGGCTGCGGCGCGTGCACCACGAGCATCTGACAGGACCGACATCACGATAGCCCCCTCACCGGCGGGGCGAGCTCCTCAGAGCTCGCCCCGCCGGTCTTCTTGGCGCCGGCAGCCGCGCCAGGGATCCAACCCGCGGCGCAGGCTCTTCCGGCAACATGCACCCTCGTGAGGACGTTTCCGGCCTGAAATCCGGAGGCTGCCCCTGGGAAGCGAGGCCGGTCGCTGGCGCTTCACGTTCGCCAACGAGGCCGCCGCCAGGCTGGCACAGATAAGGGCCTATCCCGCCAGGTCTGCACGCACGGATGCGCCCGTTGACACATCGCGGATGCGGCCCCTCCCCGGA
>JBAXRL010000726.1:0-2260 GCA_037131205.1 Actinomycetes bacterium
GCGGGGTGCGTGGCGCACAAGGTGGCGGTGGTCGCCGGCGACGAGCGCGAGCAGACCGGGGCGCGGGCCGTGCTCAATCTGGGGCACACCATCGGCCACGCCATTGAGGCGGCGACCGGGTTCTCGCGCTACACGCACGGCGAGGCCGTGGGCCTGGGGCTGCGCGCGAGCCTCTGGCTCTCGCGGCGACTGTGCGGCCTGGATCCCCGCGAGGAGGCCCGCGCCGAGGCGCTTCTCGACGGCCTCGGTCTTCCGCGGAGGCTCGAAACCGTGCCTGCCGAGGCCGTCTGCGACCTCACGCACCGCGACAAGAAGGCCGGCCGCGACGGCGTGGGCTACGTGCTGCTGGATGCCCTGGGGAGCCCGCGCCTCGACGTGCGCGTGCCGCCGGAGCTCGAACGGGAGGTCGTCGAGTGGCTGCGGCAACGCTGAAGACGCTCTGGCTGCTGCACGGCGTCAATCTCGATATGCTGGGTCGCCGCGACCCCGCCCACTACGGCGTGCTCACACTGGCGGAGCTCGAAGCCTACGTGGTCGAACGCGCCGCGGCGCGCGGCTTCGCGGCGCGCTGTCACCACACCAACCACGAGGGCGAGCTCGTCGAGAAGATCCACGAGATCGTGCGCGACGGGGCCGACGCGGTGATCGTCAATCCCGGCGCCTGGACGCACTACAGCTACGCCTTGCGCGATGCGCTCGAGATGGTCGAGGCGCCGATCGCCGAGGTGCACCTCTCCGATGTCGAGGGCCGCGAGGAGTGGCGCCGGCGCTCGGTGATCGCCGACCTGGCGGCGGTGCGCGTCAGCGGCAAGGGGCGCGAGGGCTACGCCGAGGCGGTCGACGCTCTGGCCGACCTCGTCGCGCGAGAGGACCGCGCATGAACGCTCGACTGGCGCGCTGCCGCGCCCTTCTGGACGACCTGAGCCTCGACGGCGTCGTCGTCGGCGCGGCTGCCGACGTGCGCTACCTCTGCGGGTTCCGCGGCGCGGACGCCACGCTCATCATCGGCCGCGACGCGGCCCTGATCTGCACGGACGCGCGGTACTGGGAGCAGGTGCGCGAGGAGGCCGCGGGGTTCGAGCTTGTCGAGGCGCTCGGCGCGGACCTGATCGCCGACACCGCGGCCGCGGCCGCCCTGGCGCTGGGCGCGGACGCGCGCCTGGGGTTCCAGGGCGCCTCGCTGAGCTACGAGCAGTACCGGCGGCTGCGCCGCCGGCATCGCGGCCGCCTGCGCGACGTCGGCGCCCGCGTGAGCCGCCTGCGCGCCGTCAAGGACGCCGCCGAGATCGCCGTCATGCGGCGCGCGGGGGCGCTGACCGACGAGGCGCTGGCCGCCGTCGTGGGGCGCGGCCTGGTGGGCCGCCGCGAGGCGGACGTGGCCTGGGACCTCGTCGCCGAGTATCACCGGCTGGGCGCCGACGGCGAAGCCTTCTCGGCGATCGTCGCGAGCGGCGCGCACGGCGCCCAGGCGCACGCGATTCCCGGGGAGCGGGTGATCGCCGCCGGCGAGCTGGTCGTGATCGACACGGGAGCGCGTCTGGACGGCTACTGCAGTGACATCACGCGCACCTTCGCCGCCGGCGAGCCGGCGGCCGAGCTGCGCCGCGTGTACGAGGTCGTTCTCGCGGCGCAGCTCGCCGGCCTCGCGGCCGTGCGCGACGGCGCCCACGGGCGCGGGGACGTCGATGCGGCCGCGCGCGCTGTGATCGTGGCCGCGGGCTACGGCGAGAAGTTCGGCCACGGCGCCGGCCACGGGGTGGGCCTCGAAGTACACGAGGCCCCCGGGCTGGGCCGGATCCGCGGCGACCCGCTCGCCGCGGGCATGGTCTGCACCGTGGAGCCGGGCATCTACATCGAGGGGCTCGCCGGCGTGCGCATCGAGGACACGGTGCTCGTCACCGCGGCCGGCTACGAGCGCCTGACCGTGCTCCCCAAGGAGCTCCAGGTCGTCGGCTGAGCCGGCCCGCCTGCGCGCCGCCGGCCGGCCCGCCCGCGCGCCGCCGGCCGCCGTGAGCGCCTCGCGCCCTCACGCGCCGGCTGCACGCCCTCGCGGGCTTGCTGTATCATGGCTCCCTATCGTTCACACCCGTACCGGCGACCCCTGAGTAGGACCACATGGCAGACGTAGTCAGCACCAACCAGTTCAAGACCGGCATGGCCATCGAGATCGACGGGCTGCCGTTCACGATCGTCGACTTCCAGCACGTGAAGCCGGGCAAGGGTGGCGCCTTCGTGCGCACCAAGGTGCGCAACATCGCCA
>JBAXRL010000727.1:0-2258 GCA_037131205.1 Actinomycetes bacterium
GCGAGGATCTGGACCGGGGACAGCAGGCCCGGGCTGAACTCCTCGGTGAGGATCACCTCGGCCTTGCCCGTGGGCGTGTCGGCGATCGCCGCCAGGCCCAGGTCGATGCCCAGTTGCATATTGAACATCGGCAAGGCGAACACGACGAGGAGGGCGACCGCGGGGAGCGCCAGCCACGGGTGCCTGAGCACGGTACGCGCCCACCTGCCCCAGCCGCTGATCTTGCCTTCGTTCCCCTCGACGTCCGCCGCCGGCTGCCACTTCTTGGGCAGCGACAGCCAGTTGACGCGGTGCCCCAGCGCGCCCAGCAACGCTGGAAGCATCGTCCACGCGGTGAGCAGCGTGCAGATCACGACGAGCACGGCTCCGAGGGCCATCCCCATGAACATCGGCGACTTGACCACGAACAGCGAGAACAGCGAGATCATGACGATCGAGCCGGAGAAGAGGATCGTCCGGCCGCTGGTCCTCATGGCGACGCCGACGGCCGTCACGACGGGCTCGGCGTCTCCCGCGTCGCGAGCCTTGACGAGCTCCTCACGGAAGCGGCTGAGGATGAACAGCGAGTAGTCGATCGAGATGCCGACCCCGATCATGGTGACGATAGACAGCAGGAAGGAGTCGAGCGGCCGCCACGTGATCAGCAGCGAGAGGATCCCGAAGGTGAAGGTGAGGCTGACAAGCGCCGTGACCAGCGGGAGGAGGCCGGCGATGACCGCCGCCAGCGCGATGACGAGGACGACAAGGGCGATGGGGATGCCGATGGACTCCGCCCGTTCCACGTCGGCGTTCTCCACTTCGGTCAGGTCGTTGGAGGACTGCGAGTAGCCCGTCAAGTACGCCTCGACCGGCGCCGAGCCCACGGCTTGCGCGACCACGTCCTGAAGGTCCGCCGACAGCTTGGCGCGCTCCCTGTCGCTGCCGTTCAGGCCCAGCGTGGCAAACGCGGCGCTCTTGTCCTTCGAGATTTGGGCTTCCGCGCCGGGATCGTAGGGGCTGACGACCGCGACCACGTTCTTCTGGTCCTTGACGGCCTTCACCACCCGGCCGACGGCGTCCTCGTACTCCTTGTCGGTGGTCTTCAGCTTGGCCGAGTCGAAGACGATCACGTCCTGCTCGGCCCCGGCCGCGGTGAAGTCCGTCCCGATCAGGTTCGCGACCTCCTCCGAGTCCGAACCGGTGACGCTGTAGTCGGGGGCAGAGAGGTTCGCCATCAGGTGCGGGTAGGACAGGCCGGCCACGACCAGCACCACGAGCCAGGCCCCCAGCACCCACCATTTGTGCCGCGCGACCCAGATGCCCCACCTGGCTGAGAACGACGGTCGCGAGCGACCAGGCCGGCTTCCCTGGTCCGGGGCAGTGACGACCGGCGGTGCGGAGTTGCGCGCTGGATCCTCGGACACGGTTCCCCTCCCTCATAGGCAGCTCGATTGTTTCCTACACTCCAAGTACGTCCGTGGTCAAGTGTGGTGCTTGGCCGCGTGGCCAATACATCCCCTTGGTATGCTCAAACGTACGGACAGCGAGCGGAGGAGAGAGCGAATGGCCAAGTTCAACCTCGAACAGGGCGAGCAGGAGCTCGGACACAAGTCGATCTTCTTCCTGCCGCCCACCGGAGGGAAGTATTCGGGCAAGCTACTGGTCACCGACCGCCGCATTCTGTTCGTGCCGGCCAAGGCCGGATTCTTCCCCAGACAGGACTTCTCAGCGAAAGGCGTCGTCGGCGCGCTCACCGTCGGCAGCGCCTTCCTCCCCCACCAGATGAGGAACTACTGGGACGGCGAGACTCTGAGCATCCCACGTGCCGACGTGCGGTCCGTCGAGAAGAGGAGCGCCCACCACCTGAAGCAGGTCGCCGTGATGCTCGCCGATGGGCAGGAGTTCGTCTTCGACAACGGCATCATGTCGGTGGACAAGCTGGTGGCGCTGATCCAGGGTTGACTGCCGGCGGCGGACCAGCTTGCCGCGCAGCCGCGTGATCCCAGAGCTCATGGAGCACGGCGACGCCGGGCTTGTCGTCCGGCGTCGCCGTGAATCAGACCTCTACGCGCAGTACACCCGCACCGTGTCGCCGTTCTTGGCGTCCACGTTGACCTCCATGTCGCGCAGGCCCCCGATGAGCTCGTCGATGTCCTCGGGCTTGAAGTTGCTGAAGTCGACGGACATGCCGTGCTCGGACATCGAGTCGTTGATCTTGTCCATCGCCAGCGGAGGGATGAGCGACGTGAGCTTGAGCCCCGAGCGCACGAGCACGATGG
>JBAXRL010000728.1:0-2254 GCA_037131205.1 Actinomycetes bacterium
GCCTCGCCGGCCGCCTCGGCCGTCGAGAGCGCTCGCGCTTCGCACTCGATGCCTTCGGCGATGGCGTGTGCGACCGCAGCCCGTGGATGGCCTCTAGGAAGTACCCGAACCCGCATCCTGCGCCACCGTTCCCGCCAACCGAAGGCTGCGTGTCGCCCTGCGTGCAGCAGGACTTGGGGCCGAGACCTCTGGTAGAAAGTCCGGAATGCTCTCCGGGATGCACGACACTCCGGAGCGCGCGGACTGGAGTCAAGACGCTTCGTGGGGCTGGTGTGCGACCGGGGCCGGCGTCAGCCGGCCCCGGTCGCCGAAGGCGCAATCCGTGAGGGGGTCGGGTCTAGCGGCCGGCAGAGGCACCCCCGTGGGCCGGCACCCTGAAGGCGGGCACGCGCGTCGTGCGCGGCGCCGGCACGCCCTCCGGCCGGCCGTCGTCGCGACTGTCGCGCGAAGGGCCTTCGCTTTCGCCGGCCAGTGGCCGGCGTCCCTCGACGCTCACGTTCGGCAGCCACTCGAGCCAGCGCGGCAGGTACCAGTTCCAGTCGCCGAGCAGCTCCATGCCGGCGGGCACGATGATCGTGCGCACGATCGTGGCGTCGAGGAAGATCGCGACGGCGAGGCCGAAGCCCATCTGCTGGAACATGGCGAGCTCGCCCGTCGCCATGCCGCCGAAGACGCAGACCATGATGGCGGCCGCGCCGGTGATGATGCCGGCGGTGCGGCCGATGCCGTGGGCCACGGCCTCGCGGGTGTCGCCGGTCTCGTCGAAGCGTTCCTTGATGCGCGTGAGCAGGAAGACCTGGTAGTCCATGGAGAGTCCGAAGAGCAGGCTGAAGAGGAACAGCGGCACCCAGGCCTCGATGGATGCGACCCGGGTGAAGCCGAGCAGGTCGGCGCCGACGCCCTTCTGGAAGACGAGCACGAGGAGGCCGTAGGCGGCGCCCACCGAGAGCAGGTTCATGAGGATCGCCTTGGCCGCGATCACGAGCGAGCGGAAGGCGACGAGCAGGAGCACGAAGCTCAGGCTGAGCACCACCGCCAGGGCGATGGGCAGCCAGCGGTCGAAGAAGCCCAGGTAGTCGACGACGCCGGCCGTCGTGCCGGCGATGTACACGTGGCCGGCGGTGGCGCCGAAGGCGGCCGGCACGACGCCGTCGCGCAGCTGCCTGACGATGCGCTGCGCCGCCTCGGCGGCAGGGTCGCCGGCGAGGGGCACCGAGAGCACGGTCAGGTCGCCGGCTTCGCTCACGGCGACCTGCGCCGGCCCGAAGCGACCGTCGGCTTTGAGAGCGGTCTGGAGGCGGGCGACGCCGTCCGTGACGGCGGCCGCATCCGCCCGCCCGTCGACGACGATCTGCACCGGGTTGGCCTTGCCGAGCGAGAAGTCGAGGTCCAGCGCGTCCCAGCCCTGCTTGGCGTACTGATCGTCCGGGTAGCCGGTCGCGGTCGTGCCGGTGCTGCCGGTCTGCATGACCAAGACGGGCGAGGCGGCCAGGAGGAGCAGGGTCACGGCGGCGGCGAGCCAGATCACGGGCCGCCGCATGATGCTGTGGGAGAGCCTCTCCCAGACGCCCTCGTGGCCCTTGGCGCGGCGCATGGCGAAGCGGCTCACGAAGGGCACGCGCGGGGCGTTGACGCGGTCGCCGAGCAGGCCCATCAGCGCGGGCAGCAGAATCAGCGAGGTGAGCAGCGTGGTGAAGACGACGAGCATCGCGCCCATGCCCATGCTGATCGTCAGGTCCATCGGCACGACGACCATGCCGAGCATGGCGAGCACGACGGTCATGCCGCTGAAGAAGACGGCCCGACTTGCGCTGGCGCCCGTGGCGGCGATGGCGTCGATCTTCTCGAGGCCGCGAGCGCGCTCTTCCCGATAGCGGCTGATGATGAAGAGGGTGTAGTCGATGCCGACGGCCAGCCCCATCGTCGTGAGGATGTTGAGCACGAAGGTGTTCATGGGGTAGAGCTGCCCGATCAGGGCGGTGAGCGCGAGCGCCAGGATGATGCTGAGGATGCTGAGGACCAGCGGCATGAACGCGGCCAGCAGGGCGCCGAAGACGACGACCAGCACGACGAGCGCCGCCGGCAGGCCGAAGATCTCGGCCCTCTCCATGTCGCTCTTGGCGAGCTCGTTGCCCATCCGGTTCAGGCTGGCGGTGCCCGTCTGCTGAAGCGTGAAGCCCCCTCCTTGGCCGGCGGTGACGACCGCGTGCAGCTCGTCGACGTTGTCGATGGCCGCGTTCAGGTCGCCGGCCAT
>JBAXRL010000729.1:0-2254 GCA_037131205.1 Actinomycetes bacterium
CGCCGGGCTCGCGGCGCGGCGCCTCGCCGGGCTCGCGGCGCGGCGCCTCGTCGCGCTCGTACCCCGCCGGCCCCGCGGAAGCATCGTCATCGTAGTCGTCGTAGTCGTCGTAGTCGTCACGAGCGCCGCCGAACTGGTCGACGACGGCGCGCAGCGATTGGGTCAGGCCCATGGATCCTCCGGCCTCCCAGCGCGAAAAGGCACGCCTGCTGATCGCGACTGGGGAGGGTTCGCACTTTCTGCGGGAGCGTGCTGAGAGACTGCTTCGCCACGAAGGGGCGGGTTGCCTGCACAAGCGCATCCAACTCGGCGCCGACCACGAGAGCGGCGGTCACCAGATGCGGTGCGCGAGCGGGATGCGCTTCTCACGTCGCGGCGCACTTGAGGCGCCGCCACTCTTCGCGACGGCGCGCACATCGGCGCTGATCCTGCGCATGATCTTCTCGTCGATCGCCGCGGCGCCCTTCTTGCCCGAGCGGCGCGGCAGCACGCAGCCGGCGGCGTCGCGGAACGACGACAGCCACGCGGAGTCGGCGTGCACGGCCTTGAACGTGGCGCAGCCACGCCAGCCACGCGTCGGCCCGCCGCGCACGCTGTCGACGGTCACCACCGAGTCGTTGTCCCGCGCGCCGTAGAGCGCGTAGACGGCGTTCCAGATCAGCCCCAGGTCGGCGCGCCGCCGTGAGAGCGCATATGCCGACGTGGGGAAGTAGGCGCCGGCGAGGCGATAGATCGGCAGACCCTGGTCGTTCTGAAACTCGTCGTTGAAGGCCGCCATGCGGATGGGGTCGGCGAGCTTGCCGGCGGCGTCCGAGTCGAAGGGCCCCACCGCCAGGTGAGCCGCCTCCGAGCCCTTGTTGGGCGTGCCCAACTGGACGATGCCCAGCGGCCCGCAGCCGCTGCCCAGGTCACGCCAGATCTGCGCGTAGACCCTGGCGATGAGGCCGCCCATGGAATGCCCGACGAGGATGACGGAGCGCCCGCCGTATCCCTCGTCGGCGAGCTGTCGGTCGAGCCGCGCCGCCGACTCGCGCCAGTCGCCGGACTGCGAATCGATGAATTCGGGGTCTGCGCCCGGCGGCGCGTTGGGTCGCGTCGCCGCCGGGTACACGTCGTAGCCGGCCGCCTCCAGCCGCCGCTTGACGAACGTCCAGTCGCCGCCGCGCGGGTCGTCCTCGCGGCTCGGGATGCTCGAGCCCAAGCCGCCGATCAGGACGACCAGCGGGCGCGGCGTCGAGGGCGCCCCCGCCGGGCGCGAGGCCGGCTCGTCGGCGTCGCCCGCCAGGATCCGGGAGCCGCCGCCCTCGGGTGACCAGGATGGCGGCGTGTCACGCGGGGAGCACAGCGACTGCCGCTCCCCGCGCCCGTCGGCGTCGATGACGCGGATGTCGCAGGCGCGCACGAAGGCGATCCGCCCCGCGGGAGGACCGCTCGCCTGAGCGGCCGCGGAAGAGGCGGCCACGAGGCCACCGACCAGCAGGGTGAGGATCACGAGTCTGCGCATGCGGCCCCCTCAAGCGTCGGTGTTTTGAACAGCCGGCCACGGTCGGCGCGGCCATCCGCTTTCTACCGCCTGCCCGGTACCACGTCAAGGCGCGCCGCCACGCCCGTTGAGCGCCCGCGGAACCTTCTCCGCGAGTGCGCCACGCGCGGCGGCGGGGGCGATCACCACCGCACTCATGTCGCGCCTCCCGCTGAGTCATACCCGGCGCGCGCCGATCCGACCGAGGCCCCCGACTCCAAGCCGACGCCGCACGCGCGCCGCGCCGGCAGACGAGCGCTCACGACCGCGCATCGTTGAGACGGTCGACACGGTACACTGTCAGCCGATGCGAAGCACAGTGGACAGGTGGAGCTGATGGCCGGGGTCGCCGCCCCCAGCGCCCGCGGCTCCAGCGCCTCGTGAGCGACGCCACGGGTCGCCGGCCTGCTTCCCGCGCCACGCTGTTCGCGCTCGCCCTGGGGCACGGGTGCGCCGACCTGTGTTCGGGCGCCCTGTTCGCCCTGCTGCCCTTCCTCGTCGTGGAGCGGCACTACAGCTACGCGGCCGCCGGCGTGTTCGCGCTCACTGTGAGCCTCGCGCACGCCGTGTTCCAACCCGTCATCGGCGCCCACGGGGACCGCGGCGAGGCGCACTGGCTGCTGCCCACCGGGCTCATCGTCACCGGTCTCGGCATGGGCGCCGTCGGCCTCGTGACGAGCTATCCCCTCACGCTCATCGCCGTCGCCGTGTGCAGCGCCGGGGTGGCCGGCT
>JBAXRL010000730.1:0-2250 GCA_037131205.1 Actinomycetes bacterium
TGGCCGGAATGAATCGGAATGGCCGGCCGAATTGAAACGGAATCAGTGGCCGAATCGGGCCGGAATACGCACCCGCCGCGGCGCCGACCCCGTCAGCATCGGCTTCGCAGCCCGCCGACGTCTGGTCGGGCGCCGCTGTGACCACGACGCCCATGGCGGACGCCGACATCGCCGCCTTCGACAAGGTGAACGAAGCCACGATGGCGGTCAAGGGAGCCCCTCCGGGCATGTGGATCGGCGTGTGGGATCCCAAGAAGGGCTGGCACATCGGAGGCTACGGCGAAGCAGTCGTAGGCGGAGCCAAGGCTACCGCCGCCGACCACGGCCGCATCGGCAGCGTCACCAAGACGTTCACCGCCACGGCGGTCCTGCAACAGGTGGCGGCGGGCAAGCTCGCGCTCTCCGACACCGTCGGCACGCTGCTGCCGGACCTCGCCGCCAAGTACCCCGACGTGGCCCCGATCACCGTGGAGCAGCTGCTCAGCATGCACAGCGGCATCCCCGACTACATCAACAGCGGCCTGCTCACCCAGCAGTTCCTCGACCATCCTGAGAAGGTCTGGACGGCGGACGAGATCATCGCCGCCGTCCTCGACAAGATGAAGGTCGACCCCTCGGTGGCCGAGTACTCCACCACCAACTACCTGATCCTCGGCGAGATCCTGCGCAAGGTCACCGGTCAGGCTCCCGACGTCGTCATCACGAGCGTCGCCACGGCGCTCGGCCTGAACGACACGGCGCTGCCGGCGCCGGCCGAGACGGCGATGCCCGCCCCGGCCTCGGCCGGCTACATCATGGACGCCGGGGTCAACTCGCTCAAGGAGGCGGGGGGCACGGCCAAATCGGGGACCACGGTGCAGGACGCGACCCCGTCGTGGGGCGCCGCCGGGGGCGGCATGTACTCGACGGTGGCGGACCTGGGCACTTGGGGCGCCAGCGGCCTCGGCACGGCCACATTGCCGCAGGCCCTGGCTGACCAGCGTCTGCAGAGCCGCCCCATCAAGCCCGGGATCGACTACGGACTCGGCATCATCGACTGGGGCAACGGCTGGATCGGTCACACCGGCCAGGCCATCGGCTGGGAGGCGGTCGTGGCCTACAACACCAAGACCGGCGCCGTGTTCGTCGGCATGGTGAACGAGACAGCTCACTCGCGGCTGTGGCGGGCGCCATGATGCAGTACTTCCCCGACCTCGCCCCGCCCATGTTTGTCGGCAAGTAGCCGGTGCGGTCGCGCCGACTTGGAGCTCAGGCGCGGTCCCAGGGTCCCTGGGCCGCGACAGACGCCTTGACAGCCCGCGGCGGCGGCGTAGCATCCGCGTATTCAGCGGGTTCTCTGAGGCGAGGTCCGCAGGCGAGGCGCGGGAGGTGGCCATGGTGTGACGCGCGGTGCGGCCTGAGGGGGTCCGGGCGCCCGCACCGACCACGATCATTCTCTGGCGTCCACTCACAGGGGGAACGGTATGGCCGAAGACCTCGTCTTCGCTCGCAAAGCCAGCGGCCTCGTCCGCGGTCTCGACATGTGGGACGCGTTCGGCGCCGGGCTCATGACCTGCGGGCCCATCGCCGTGGTGTGGATGATGGTCGGTATCGCGCTCTCGCTTCACCCGACCGGCAACCTGCTCATCTCGATCGCCCTCGGCGCGGTCACCGCCGGTATCGGCGCGCCGCTCGTCTGGGGCATCCTCAGCGGCTCCATGCCGCGCGCCGGCGGGGAGTACGTCTACAACTCGCGCATCCTGCACCCGGCGATCGCCCTGGGTGCCGTCTTCTGCAACATCATCGCCATCTTCTACTGGCATTGGTACATCGCCACGTGGCTCGGCGTGCCCGCACTGAAGATCTGGGCCCAGTACATGGGCCAGTGGAGCTTCGCCGACTGGTGCGGCTCCAGGACCGGCCTCGTCGTCCTCGGCCTCATCGCCGTCATCGTGGGCTTCGTCTCGGTCGCGTTCAGCATGAAGAGCTTCGTGGTCATCCAAAAGATCATGCTCATCCCCGCCATCGGCGGTGTGATCGTCCTGATCGTCGCGCTGTTCCTGTCCAGCAAGACCGAGTTCATCGCCAACTGGAACGCCGTCGCGGCCGAGTACAAGTCGCTGACCTACGACCAGTTCATCCAGGCCGCGGGTCCTCTCCCGAACAGCTGGGACTGGCACGGCACCTTCGGCGCCTTCAGTGGCGTGTACATGCTGTTCGTCTACAACTACGCGATCGCGTACTTCTCCGGCGAGGTCAAGCGCCCGGACA
>JBAXRL010000731.1:0-2249 GCA_037131205.1 Actinomycetes bacterium
GAAGCGGCGGCATGAGCGGTTCCGGCGGAAGCGGCGGCATGAGCGGTTCCGGCGGAAGCGGCGGCATGAGCGGTTCCGGCGGTTCCGGCGGTTCCGGCGGTTGACCCGCGGGCCGGGCCGGCGCTCGAGGCCGCGCTCAGCGCTTCGGGGCGCGCACGCGCAGGGCGCGTGCGATCAGGCTCACATCGAGGGGCACGTCGCCCAGCGCCTCGCCGTCCACATCGAGGGGGAACACGCCACCGCCGGGCGGCCGTGACGGGGGGTCGAGCGGTTCCAGCCGCACGCCGCGGCAGGTGAAGTGGTGGACTCCCGGCTCGCTCGTGTGGGTCCCCGCGTACACCGTGAGGAACTTCGCCAGGAGTCGTCCGCGCGTGCGCGTCTCGAAAGCGATCACCTCCAGCAGGCCGTCGTCGGGCAGCGCCATCGGGGCGATGCGCATGCCGCCACCGAAGGTCGTGCCGTTGCAGATCGCCACGGCATGGCTGTCGAGCAGGCGCTCGACCTCTTGTCCGTCCGGCAGCACGCCGCGGCAGCGTAGCCGCACGCGGCGGCACATGACGATGCCGCGCAGGGCGGCCTGGGCGTAGGCGAAACGGCCGCCGAGGATGGCGGGGACGCCGGCGGCGTAACGGTCCACGAGCCCGCCGATGCCGGCCGAAAGCACGTTGATCCAGTACCGCTCGAGTGGCGCGCCGCCGGCGCCGGTGAAGCGCGCCCGCCCGATGTCGAGGGCGCGCTCGTGACCGCCCGCCACGGCGGCGAGGTAGTCCTCCGCGCGGGGCGCGATGCCGAGCGCGCGGCCGAAATCGCCGCCGGTGCCGGTGGCGACGACCCCGAGCGCGGGCAGAGCGGCTGCCGGGACGGGCGCGCCGGGGCGCGCCTCACGCGCCCGCATCATCCCGTTCACGACTTCGTGCAGCGTGCCGTCGCCGCCCACGCTGATCACGAGGGGCCGCCGCGCGCCCGCGGCTGCGGCGGCCAGGTCCGTCGCCTGGCGGGCTCCGCCGGTGGTGACGACGTCGAGCTCGCCGAGGGCGTCGCGCAGGGCGCTCAGGAGATGCGCAAGGTCGCGGCCGGTGCGGCCGCGACCAGCGGAGGGGTTGGCGATGACGAGGGGGCGGCGCGCGGCGCCGGGGTCTGCCGTCTGCATGAGGGAAAGGTACCACGTGAGCATCCCCGTCGCTCAGGCGCCGGTGAGCCACGAATGGGGCGCCCGGCTGGTGTACAGCCGGCAGCACGTCCGGCGCACGCGCCCGCGACGACCCCGCCGCGGGGTAGTACGAAAAGGGAAGATAAGGATTCCTTAACTGTTGGGTCGCCCGCGGCCGTCCGCAGGCTCGGTTGCCGGGGGGAAGATAAGGAATTGCCGGAATTCCTTATCTTCCCTCACAGTAGTACCCCGCCGCGGCGGCATGTCGCGAATCGGTAAGATAAGGAAAGGCCCTTTCTTATCTTACCGATCTACACTACCCCGCCCGGCGGATCCCGCGGCCCCGGCGGCCGCGGCGCGCGAAGTCCACGCGCGGCGCGCGAAGTCCGCGGCTCGGGCGGCCGCGGCGCGCCATGTCCGCCTTCTCGCGGCCGTCGATCCGGAGGCTGAACGCGCAACCGGACGGAAGGGGATGGTCATGAGGTACCAGACGGCGCGGCCCGCGTCAGGCCGGCGACGCGTGGGCGCCGTTCACCGGCGCCGGGCAGGGATTCCGCTGTCGGACCGCAAACAGTGCAGAAGATGGAGAATCCGGCAGCCGAGAGCAGAGCGGATCAGAGCAGGGAAGTGGCGCGCATCGCCGCCTTCAGCGACGGCGTCTTCGCGATCGCCATCACCCTGCTCACCCTGCAGCTCGAGATCCCCAAGGGCGGGGATCTCGCGCGGGAGCTGATGGACCTGCAGCCCAACCTCGTCGCCTTCATCATCAGCTTCCTCGTGGTCGGCACGTACTGGGTGGCGCACCACCGGGTGTTCGCGCTCGTGGTGCGCTACGACACGCGTCTCATCTGGCTGAACCTGCTCACGCTCTTCTTCATCGTGCTTCAGCCGTTCACCACGTCGGTGATCGCCGAGCATGGGGACCAGCCCCTGGCCGTGATCGTCTATGGGTCTACGCTCGCGGCAGCGGGCTTCGCCAATGCCGCCCTGGCCGCCTACGCTCTCGTCGGCCGTCGCCTGTGCGACGTTTCGACCTCGGCGGGTGTGGTCGGCTACAACGTGTGGCGAGGAGCCGTGATCGCCACCTACTTCATGGCCT
>JBAXRL010000732.1:0-2249 GCA_037131205.1 Actinomycetes bacterium
GCGTCATCATCCTGCTCGCCACACCCGGGCCCTGGCACAAGGTCGTGGGCCCGGCTCCGCCGGTGAAGCTGGCGCCGCCGGCGCCGACCAACGTGGCCGTGTTCGCTCTCGGCGGGGCAGATGCCACGTGCAGCGCCGTCGTGTGGCTGCACGTCGCCCAGGCTCCCGCGGCCCTCACGGCCGTGGTCCTGGCGCCCGAGACTCAGGGGTTCGTCCCGGGCGCGGGCTTCACCTCGCTCCGGCGCATCGTCGACGAGGTCGGGCCGGAAGCCGCCGCGACGGCCCTGGGGCAGGCGCTGGACGTCCCCATGGACGCCTGGATCGCGCTCGACAGGCAAGCCCTGCGCCTGGCCCTGGCGCCGCGCTCGTCGGCCGCCGAGGCGCGCGCGCCCATGCTGCAGTACAGGCGCGCGCGGGCGGCCTGGGAGGGCCGTGGCAACACCCGTCGCGTCTGGAGCACCCAGTACCAGGCGCTGGGCTCGACGCTCGCACGTCTGCCCTTCGAACGCATCAACATCGTGTCCTTCTCCAACTACGTGCTCGGCTGGGGGCACGTGCAGAGCGATCTCAACCTCCAGGGCGCCACCTCGCTGGCGTCGACGTTCGGGGAGCTGATGCCTGGGGAGGTCGATGTGCGCGGCGCGGCGGCGATCGTCGAGACCTGCCGCCGCGGAACGGCGTGGCGCGTCGATCGCAGCGCCATGGAGCAGCTTCGCCTGTCGCTGGCCTTCGGGCTCGCTCCGCCGCCCGGGGGCACGAGCGTCAAGCGGCGGCCGCGAGCGGCCCGCGTGCTCGTCGTGCTGCCGGGGCCGGGCTACCGCTCGGACGCCTACGTGAGCGAGGTGCGCCGGCGCCTGCGGCGCTCGGCCGGCGCTCCGGTCGCCGTGCAAGTCGTGAGCGTGCCTCGTTGGGGCGACCTCGTGGCGCGCACGAGCGCCGCCGCCGAGGCCTGGCGTCCGCTGGCCGTGCTCGTCGCTCCGCCGACCTTCGTCGAGGACGCGCAGACCGTCCCGGCGGCGGCTGCCGCGCTGCGCCGCCTGGGCGAAAGGCTGCGCGCCGCCGGCCAGCCGGCGGTGCTGAGCGCTCCGCTGCCCGTGGAGACGACGGCGACCGCCGCGACCGCCGCGCCTGCTGCCGCGCCCACCGCGGCGGCGCTCGCTTTCGCCGCGCCCACCGCCGCGCCCGCCGGCGCCTCACCTTCCGCGGACGCCCCCGTCACTGCCGCGCTCGCCGTGGCGATCCGCGCCGCCGGCCAGCCGGTCTCGCCGCTCGCCGGTCCGGACGCCGCGCCTGCGGGTGCGCCAGGGGCGCCGCGGAGCCTCGACGCCAGGCTGACGGCGGCTCCCCGGGCCAACGTGGCGACGCTCGTCCGCGCCTGCTGGTCCGGGGCGCTGGCGCCGCGCCTCGCCTCCACGCGCCTCGGCTTCTCGTTCGCCGCCCGGCGCCGCACCACGGTCGGTGTTGCGGCGTCGATGAACAGCGCGGCGGACGCGGCGGCGCCGGACGCGGCCCTGACGCTGCTGCGCACGTGGGGGTACCAGACGAAGAGCGTCCCCGCGACCGACTGGACGCCGCAAAGCTCCGGGCAGGGGGTGTACTACCGGGCGGGGATGCGCCGCGCCGCGCTGGCGCTGGCCGGCGACCTGGGCCTGCCGGCGGCCGCCGTGGTGGCGGACGAGGGCGCGCCCGCGGCGCTCACCCTGAGTCTGTCGAGGTGAGCCGACGGAGTCCCGGGTGGACGGTTTGTGCGGCCCGCGTGCAAGATAGGGCCGCCGCGGAAATGGCGCGCCGGCGCGCCGGCGCGCCGGCGCGGCGGTGCGCCGGCGCGGCGGTGCGTCGGCGCGGCGGTGCGTCGGCGGGCGATACACGGCGTTCCCGCACTCGACCGGGCCGGTCCACCACACCATCATTTCGGGATCGCCCTCTGCCGGCGCCTCCCGACCGGCTCGCCCGCGACTTGTCGGCGCGGTAGAAGTGCCCGAACACCTGGGCGGCGACCTCGCGCGTGAGGCCAGGTTGCGGACCCGGGCACGTGCGCCCGCCGGTGCATCGACTATGAAGCGAGAGCCTGCCCGCGCGGCCAAAGAGGATCCGTGACCATCCCCTTCCCCCCGGTTGCGCGTTCAGCCTCCGGATCGACGGCCGCGAGAAGGCGGACACGGCGCGCCGCACGCGCCGCACGCGTGGACTCCGCGCGCCGCGGCCCCCGGGGCTGCGGACGGCCGTATGCGACCCGACAGTTAAGGAAT
>JBAXRL010000733.1:0-2239 GCA_037131205.1 Actinomycetes bacterium
GAGGCTCTTGAAGCGCACGAGATCGACGATCTCGTCGCGGCTCAAGATGTAGGTCCTGGTAGGCAGCATGGAACACCTCCTCAGTGTGCCTCCCCAGAGTAGCACGTCGCCGGCAGGCGGCAAGGTGGACATATGGCGGCGGCCGGGCGGCGCGATGCCGCCCAGATCCACGCCGCGCCCGTGGGCTTCGCGCCGCGGCCGCCGCGGGCGCCGCGCGCCGGTTCTGCGACCGCGGAGGGGCAGTCGGGGTGGCGCAACGGTTTGCACGCGGTCGTCCAGACGAAACGCAAGGCACACGAGGGTTACCTTTGTGCAAGGATACATCTGGCCTTGTGTTTCCTTGCTCCAAGGACACATATCTGCTACTGTGCCCTCGGCGGAAGGTAACCCATGGACGCAATCGAGCAGCTGATAGCGGACTTTCAGGAGCGCCCGCTCCCCGTGGTGAGCCCGCGGCTCACGACGCTGCCGGAGGCTTCGAACATGGCTCGGGTCGTCATCGGCATGCGACGATCCGGAAAGACCTACCTGCTCTTTCAGGAGATGCAGCGCCTTGTCGCGGCCGGCGTAGGCCGCGGGCGCATCCTCTACGTCAACTTCGAGGACGACCGCCTGCACCCACTCGGACCCGACGTTCTCAATAGAACACTCGAGACGTTCTACCGCCTGAATCCCGCGGCGCGCTCTGAAGGCGCCTACCTCTTCCTCGATGAGATCCAGGCCGTTGCCGGATGGTCTCGTTTCGCGCGGCGAGTGCTCGATACGGAATCCGCGCGGCTCTACGTATCGGGATCCTCGGCCAAGATGCTCTCGACCGAAGTCTCCACGGAGTTCCGTGGACGCGGCTACGCGGTGGAGCTCCTCCCGCTCAGCTTTGCCGAGGCCCTGCTGTACGCCGGCGTCGAGCCGCCCACATCGCCGCCCGGGTCGCGGTTGCGCTCCCGATTGGAGGCTGGGTTCACCGACTACCTGCGCGTCGGCGGCTTTCCGGACGTGCAGGGGTTGGACGAGGGCGAGCGCATCCAGACCCTTCAGAACTATGTTCAGCTCGTGTTGCTGCGCGACATCATCGATCGTCACGAGGTGAGGAACGTCCACGCCGTACGTTCCTTCGCGCTCGCGCTGCTGCAGTCATCCGGCTCGCCGACCTCGGTGAACAAGATGGCCAACGACCTGAAGTCACGAGGCGTCGCGGTCGGCAAAGACACGCTGTACGACCTTCTCGACTACTTCGCGGACGCGTTTCTGCTCTTCACCGTCCCGGTGTTCAACCGGTCGCTCCGGGTTCGCGAAGCAAACCCCAGAAAGGTGTACGCGGTCGATCCGGGACTCGCCTTCGCGGTCGCGCCGGCCGGCGTCTCGAACCTGGGGGCGCGGCTCGAAAACGCCGTGTACCTGGAGCTCCGGCGGAGATTGCGCGGCACCCGCGGCGGGGGCATCTCCTACTACTCCACCAGCGCGGGCCACGAAGTCGACTTCATCGTCGGCGACCCCGAGGCCGGCCAGGCGACGCGTCTCGTGCAAGCCTGTGCGGATCTCACACGGGCCGCCACGCGCCGGCGAGAAGTGCAGACGCTGGAGGAGGCCATGAACGAAGTCGGGCTGGGCGAAGCGACGATCGTGACCATGCACCATGCCGAGGACGTCGGCGTGACCGGCGGCGTGATCCATATCGTGCCCGTCTGGGCCTGGATGCTGTGGGTCTGACCGACGTCGGGGGCGCAGATGGGCAGGCGGCCTGCCGCGCGTCCTCGCGCGCCCGCCGGCGGAGGCGGCCGGATCCGCGCCGCGCCCGTGGACTTCGCGCGCCGCGGCCACCGCGGCGGGGTAGTACTCTGAGGGAAGATAAGGAATTCCGGCGAATCCTTATCTTCCCCCCGGCGAGCGAGCCTGCGGACGGCCGTACGCGACCCGACAGTCAAGGAATCCTTGTCTTCCCTTTTCGTACTACCCCGCGCCGGGGCCGCAGGGTCGCCGCGGCCGCCGGCCGGGCGCGCCCGCCGCCCCGCCGCACCCGCCGCACCCGCCGCACCCGATGCACCCGATGCGCCCGCGACGGCGGGGTAATGCTGTGAGGGAAGATAAGGAATTCCGGCGAATCCTTGTCTTCCCTCCGGCGAGCGAGCCTGCGGAGGGCCGTGCGCGGCCCGACAGTTAGGGAATCCTTATCTTCCCTCGGGCGATCGAGCCTGCGAACGGCCGTACGCGGCCCGACAGTTAAGGAATCCTTATCTTCCCT
>JBAXRL010000734.1:0-2238 GCA_037131205.1 Actinomycetes bacterium
TTCTTGCTCTGCTCTTGCCGTGGGACGGCTGCGTCGTGCAGGCGGATGAGCATGTCCGGGGACTGGAGCCGGACCCTGAGATGCCTGTCGTCCATGTAGTTCGCGTCAGCGGAGTCGAGCTCTTCGAGCGCCTGCCGGCCGAAATGGCGACTGACGATGACGGGGATCAGCGCCGCTGCCTGCGAACGACGCAACGCCTGCAGGACCTGCTCAGTGCGCCCGGACCCGGCGTCGACCACCTGCAGCGCCGCCGCCCGGTTGACAGACGTGTCCAAAGCGACGGTGTCGCCGGCGGCGCGGAAGGAGCCGGCCTTGGCCTGAGTGAGTCTGCGCGCCAGCTCCTGGGCGTTCGCTTCCGCTTTCATTTTCACCCCAGTGCCATTTTCACTACGCAGTGAAAATACCACATGAGTGAAAATGATACTACCCGACAATGGACAAGCCGTTGCCCGGTGGCCGCTCATGCCCCACGCAATGAATCATGATTCGGCCGGTTGATATCGTTATTGGCTCACGATGTCATTCGGAGTAGTCGGGCGCCGACCTGCGAGCCCTCGAGCATCGCGAACTCGTCGCCAGGTAGCTGGGCGCGGATCACGACGATGGGGTCGTAGCGGATTCCGCTTGGGCTGTCGCTCACGCCTTGCCGCCGCGCTTGTAGCGCGATGCTTTGTACGTCTCAAGTGCGGCGCGGCTGGATCGGTATCGCCCGTCGTTGCCGATGATCGCTTCGAGCCGGCCGCGCCCAGCCGCCTGCTTGAGCGCCGCGAGGCTGAGCTCGTCGTCGGCGAGGGCCTCAAGCGGCACGTACTTCACCGGTCCCGCGATGTTGGGGATGAGCCGATGGAGGTTGTCGACGACGGCGCGGGCGATGAGTTCCGCCAGTGGACCGAGATCATCGTGATCCGCTCGGTCGAGCGCTTTGAGGTAGCGCCCGCGCTGTGCTCTGAAGATGACGATCGGTGGCCATCCGAGCCGCGTCAGCACAAGGTTCAGCAGGAGCCGTCCGGTTCGACCGTTGCCGTCGATGAACGGGTGCAGCCGCTCGAAGCCGACGTGGATGCGGGCGAGCGCCTCCGGCGCATCAGTGAGGCCGAGCGTGCCGTCGGCGAGATCGACGCCGAACCGGTTCACCTGATCGACCCAGGAGGTGACGCCCGCCGGGACGAGCGGGTGGGTCGGCGGGGTCATTCCCCCCGGAAACGGGTGGATGTCGTGCTCGCGGAACCCGCCGGGCGCCTCAGCCGGGCTTGCCTGAGGATGTGGCGCCACCTCCCACACCCTTGCCATCGCCAGTTCGTGAACGTGGCGGACCTCGGTCACGCTGAGGAGGCCCTCATGCACGAGTTCATTCGGGGCTACTCCCTGCTCGTAGACCCAGCGCGCGGCCTCCGCATAGCCGAGGACCTCCAGGTAGTCCTTGAGCTCCTTCGAGCCGACGGCGCGGCCCTCCTCGAGCAGCTGCTCGACCTCGCGGAGCACGAGTGTGTTGCCCTCAAGCGCCGTCGAGTGGTGGGCCTCCAGGTGCCACACGTCATCCCAGAGTCGCTTCGCTTCGATTGGCGTGGGGAGTCCACCGTATCGCCCGAGCTCGTCGATAGCGGTGGCGAAGCGCTGGAACACCGCGATTCGTGAGGGCCGCCCTCGGGGAGCGCGGCCAGTCGGAGAAGTTGTCATCGCACTCCCTCAGAAACTCAACAACGACAAACACGAGCCCACTAACGATATCACTCGTCACGAATTGATATCGTTAACGAATCACTGATCCGTCCGCTCCCACGTGGCGTCGCGTCCGCCTTTGGCGCAGCGGATCTCACCCTTGTCGCGCAGCGCGCCGAGCACGCGCACGATGGTCGGCCTGCTCACGCCGGGGCAGGCGCGCTCTACGTCCGCGTAGCGGAACGTCCTGGGCATGTGGCGGATGCACTCGGTGACCATTTCGCGCTTCGCGCCGCGCCCGCTGCCCATCTGCCCGACACGCTGCTTGAACTCCAAGTAGGCGGCAATGAGGACGCCGTGGGAGTACTCGAGCCACGGAGCGAGGTCGTGTGCGCCCTCGTGCCAGCCGGCCGATGACGCCTCGAGCACTTCGTAGTACGTGCCCTTTGTGTCCTCGATGATCTTCTCGAGCGAGATGTAGCGGCCGACGTCGTAGCCGCCCTGGCAGAGCAGCATCAGGTTCAGGATCCTCGAGAGTCGCCCGTTGCCGTCGGTGAACGGGTGGATGCAGAGGAAGTC
>JBAXRL010000735.1:0-2238 GCA_037131205.1 Actinomycetes bacterium
GATCGGCCAGCAGCTTCGCTTTGAAGGCCTCGTCCTCCCAGCACTTCGCGATGATTCTCTGCAGCGGGTTCTCGTGCGCGTCCATGGGCTTCGCCTCCGTGTGATGTACTTGTTATCATATCATTCATCTGCCGCCGCGGACACCCTCTCCCCTCGCGGATGCGGATGCCTGAACACAGGGTTGTCCGGCGCGGGCCTTTGCACGACGGCCGCCGACATGCTCACGGCGCTCGATCTGGAGCTCGACGCCAGGGCATCCATCCTGCGTTCGTGGAGCCGCGCAGCCGCCTGCGGGACCTGATCAGGAGAACGCGGAGGAGCAGAGGAGCCGGGCGCATTGCCGCGCGGTCACCTGAGAGCTACCCTTGCGCCGAGATTGCCGACAGGGGAGGAATGACGGCCGGGGAGAAGGCGCGACCGCGCCTCGATGGATTCTCGCAGTGGGTGCCCGGCATCGGGCATGTGCGCACGTACCAGCGCCAGTGGCTCACCTTCGATATCGCCGCGGGCCTCGCCTTGGGCGCGATCCTCGTGCCCAAGGGCCTCGCGTATGCCGAGCTCGCCGGCCTGCCCGCCGTCACAGGCATCTACGCGTCGATCGCCTGTCTCATCGCTTACGCCATCGTTGGAGCCTCGCGCGTGCTTGTGCTCGGTCCGGACTCGTCGGTGTCGCCGCTGATCTTCGCCGCCGTCATCCCTCTTGCCGCCGCCGGCGACCCGTCCACGGCGATCGCCCTGGCCGGCATGCTCGCCCTGATGGTCGGCGCGATCGAGATCGGCCTCGGCCTCGGCAAGCTCGGTTTTGTCGCCGACCTGCTCTCCCAGGAGGTCCAGGTCGGCTACATGAACGGGCTCGCGATCATCATCATCATCGACCTGCTGCCCAAGCTGTTCGGCGTCTCGCCGGAAGCGGAGGGCTCCATCGACAAGGTGCAGGCGTTCATCGCCGAGCTCGGGGCCACGCACTTCGTCTCGCTGGCGATCGGCCTCGGTACTCTCGCGGTCCTGCTCGGCTTTCCGCTGCTCACCAAAAGGATCCCCTCGGTCATCATCGGCGTCGGCGGAGCGCTCCTCGTGACCGCCGTCTTCGGCCTCGCCGACTATGGCGTCAAGACCGTCGGCGTCCTGCCGTCCGGCTTCCCGACGCCGTCGGTCCCGATGGTGTCTATCAAGGACCTCGTCCCGCTGGCCATCGCCGCCTTCGGCATCGTACTGGTCTCGCTGGCCGACACGATCGCCACGTCGGCGAGCTTCGCGGCGCGTCGCGGCGACGAGGTCGACGCCAACCAGGAGATCTTCGGCCTCGGTGTCTCCAACATCGCCGCCGGGCTCTTCCAGGGATTCCCCATCTCCGCCAGCGGGTCGCGGACCGCCGTGGCCACCCAGTCGGGGGCCAAGAGCCAGATGACCAATCTGGTCGGCGCCGCCCTCCTCCTCGCCCTGCTGGTCTTCGTGCCCGGCCTCCTCAAGGATCTGCCGCAGCCCGCCCTCGCGGCCGTGGTGATCGCCGCGGCGATCGGCCTTGCCGACCTCGGCGTGCTGCGCACGTACTGGCGCGTGCGCAAGTCGTCGCTGGCGATCGCGCTCGCGGCGACGGCCGGCGTCGTCCTGTTCGGCGTGCTCAACGGCATCCTCATCGCCGTCGGTATGGCCGTCATCCTCTTCTTCCAGCGCAGCTGGTGGCCGCCCGGGGAGGTGCTCGTCTACGACAGCACCCTCGACGACTGGCACTCCGCCCGGCGCCTGCCCGCGGGCACGCAGGCGCCGGGCATCCTCGTCTTCCGCTGGGAGGCGCCGCTGTTCTTCGCCAACGCGCGCGTCTTCCGGCAGCAGATCCGCAAGCTGGTGGTGCACCAGAAGCCCCAGTGGATCGTGCTGCAGTGCGAGGCCGTCTCCGACATCGACGTGACCGCCGCCGCGATGCTCAAGGACCTGGATGTCGAGCTCGAGGCGAAAGGTATCCACTTCGCCTTCGTGGGCATGCGCGACCGGCTCAAGGACCTCATCATCGACTACGGCCTCTACGAGACCATCGACAGCGAGCACTTCTACCCCTCGATCAAGCGCGCCCTCGGCGCCATGGAACGCCGCCGCAAGGCGAGCTCGGCGTTTCTGTGCGCGCCGGTCAGCGCCCTCGACGAGGGCGTCTACAGGCAGCGCATCCCGCTCAAGACGATCAGGGAGCACGGCGACTTCGCCACCGGTACCTTCGACGACCTGGACGGCGAGCTGGTCATG
>JBAXRL010000736.1:0-2236 GCA_037131205.1 Actinomycetes bacterium
CCCGGGCGGCTCCGGCGGCCCGGGCGGCTCCGGCGGCCCGGGCGGCTCCGGCGGCTCCGGCGGCCCGGGCGGCTCCGGCGGCCCGGGCGGCTCCGGCGGCCCGCGGCGGGGTAGTACACAAAGGGAAGATAAGGATTCCTTGACTGTCGGGTCACGCACGGCCATTCGCAGGCTCGCTCGCCGGGGGGAAGATAAGGATTCGCGGGAATTCCTTATCTTCCCTCACACTACTACCCCGCTCCGGCGGCTCCGCGGGCGCGCGGGCGGCGCGGGAAGCTCGCGGCGGGGTAGTACGCAAGGGGAAGATAAGGATTCCTTGACTGTCGGGTCGTTCACGGCCCTCCGCAGGCTCGTTCGCCGGAGGGAAGATAAGGATCTGCTCGAATTCCTTATCTTCCCTCACAGCACTACCCCCGCCCCGGCGGCTCCGCAGGCTCGCGGGCGGGAGGAGCGGGCGGCGCGGGCGGCGCGGCGCCCGGTCAAGTCATCTATCCGCGCGCTCAGTCCCCGTAGCCGTAGAACCGGTCGGCGAGGTCGCACCCCTGGCTGTCGAGGCCCGCCTCGACCGTCACTGACTTACCGAGCTCGATGTTCCGATCGCCGGCCGGTTCGTAGGCGGGCCACTTGACCTTGGTGGCCGAGCCGTTTGGGTCACCCGCTACCGCGAAGGCGGTCCAGTAGCCCATCATCTGCGCGGACAGCTCCAGGTCGGTCTGCGCGAAGGTGAGAACGAGCGCCTCCTCAAGGGGCCGCTCAAAGGCGTGAAACACCAGCGACTGCAGCGCTTGCCGGGCGCCGTTGTGGCTCGCGCCCTTGACCAGGGTGCCGAACACGAAGGGGATCTCGGCGCTGTGGCACGGGCCGAGCAGGCCGAGCGGCGGCAGCGGCGTCTTGTCGAACTGGTAGAGGAAGGCCTTCTGCCCGATGGCGACCTGGCGCCGCGCGGTCCAGCGCGCGACCGCGGTGAAAGCGAAGTTCGTGAAGACCCTGCTGAGCGCGCCCTTGACGTCCGCCTGCTTCTCGACCGGGTAGAGCGCCATGACCTGGTCCGCGTCAGGCCCGAAGTACTGCCCTGTCTTCCGCTCGTACTCGGCCACGGGCATCGTCTTGAGCGTGGACCTGATCGCGAACGCGAACAGGTTTCCCTCCTCCGAGTTGGACCCGATGAGCAGCGGCGCCGCGTGCTGCTTGCCCTGCGCGAACACCTTTCCGGGCTCCTCAAGCAGGACCCATCCATCGACGACGGGCATGAACAGCACGTCCGCGATGAACAGCCCGGGTTCCGTCAGCAGCGATTCGGAGATGAGCTCGCCGACCGGTTTCGCGCGCATGGCGGCGAGCACGTCCGGAGCATCGCCGCAGCCCACATCGGCCGCGAACCGCTCGCCGATGCCCTCGGCCTCGGCGAGCGGCCTCGTGGCGTGCATCAGGAGGCCGCGGTCGATGAAGAGGCTGCTCTCGGAGACGACCTGCCGGAACAGGCCTTTCGAGAGCGGACTGGTCATCTGGGCGCAGACGCTCATGGCTCCGGCCGACTCGCCGAAGATAGTCACGCGCTCCGGATCCCCGCCGAAGGCGGAGATGTTGCTCTGCACCCAGCGCATGGCGGCCTGCTGGTCGAGCAGACCGTAGTTCCCCGAGGATCCGTGCCCCGACTCCTCGGTGAGTTGCGGAAGCGCGAGGAACCCGAGTGCGCCCAGGCGGTAGTTGATCGAGACGACGATCACGCCGTGCTCGGCGAGCTTCTTCCCGTCGTAGAGAGGCGCCGACCCCCGCCCCATCACGTACGCGCCGCCGTGTATCCAGAACATCACCGGCAGCGTCTCGGATGAGCTCTTCGCCGGCGTCCACACGTTGAGGTAGAGGCAGTCCTCACTCTGGGGTTGCCTGGCGGCGCTGCTGTTCTTCCCCCCGAGCACCACCTGCGGGCACTCCGCGCCGAACACGGTGCAGGCGCGGACGCCGCTCCACGGCTTGACAGCTTGCGGCGCCTTCCAGCGCAGGTCGCCGAGCGGCGGGGCGGCGTAGGGGATGCCCCTGAAGACGGTGACGCCGCCATCGACGACGCCGCTCACCTGCCCGGAGTCGAGGCGCACGACGCCCAGACCTCCGGTCCCCCCACAGCCCGCTACGAGCGCGACGACGCACGACAACAGGAGGATGACCAGGGAAGCAGTCGGGCCGCCGCGGGGAACCTCGCGTCTGTGCATGGAGGACCGACGCCCTTCGCGTCTGC
>JBAXRL010000737.1:0-2232 GCA_037131205.1 Actinomycetes bacterium
CGGCCCCCAACGGCACGCTGCTGAGCTTGCCCTCGATCTCGCGGGCGACGACGTCATCAGACGGCTTGTCGATGTCATCCAGGGCGATGCCCATCTGCGCTCCACTCTCGCTTTCCAGTGAGCGCGCCGCGTTCTGTAGCGCATCAGCACCAGATTCGCTATCCCTGATCCGGAATCTGCGCCAGGTACTCCGACGGGCTCATGACGATCACGCCATCACGGATCTCGGTCGGGAAGTCCGCGAGGTTCCCAGTCACCAGCACCGCGCCGATCGCTTTGGCCAGAGCGAGGAACACCAGGTCGTCGGGATCCGGGCCCTCCCGCGGCCAAGGCGCGGGTTCTGCCTCATGAAAGGCGATCTGCAGCAGCCTGGGAAGCCACGCCGGAGGCAAGCCCCTGGGCCTGAGTCGCGGCCGGTTCAGCACTTCCCGATGCTCCGCCACGATGGAGGGGCAGACGTAGACGGGCGTCTGCCGTAGCAGTACACGCTCCAGGATGCGGGCGAGGTCGCTGCCGGGTTTCAGAGCCGCCGAGACGAGGACGTTCGTGTCCAGGACGACGGCTCGACTCATGCGGTGCGCTTTCGCTGCCTGATGCTCTTGCGGGCGGCGCGGATCTCGGCCTCGACGTCTTCCACGGAGACCTGATCGAGACCGGCCTCCGCAGCCCGGCCCTGATCCTGGCGCAGGGCGAGGACCGCGGCGAGGCCCTCCGCGAGGTCCAGCACCGCGGTGCGATCGTCGGGGGGCACCGGGAGCAAGACGAACTCCCGATCGCGGCCCGTGAGCAGCAGCGGCTCGGCGGAGAACCCTGCGCCGAGCGCCTTCACGCCTTCGCGCTGGAACTCTCGCAGTGGAATGGTCTTCATAACAGCACCCCTCTGTGCGGCAGTCGCCGTTTTGACGACAACCGGACTGTACCACACGATCTCATGACCGTCCCCGGACGCTGTTTGCGCAGGTGGAAACCAGATGGACGATGCCTCCAACCCGTCGTAGCAGGTGGAAGGCGGTGGCTTCACTGCGCCGTCCCAGGCCCGGACGCTGACTGCGCGGAAGCTCGCCCACGGCGCGGTTGACCTCGAGGACCAGCCGGTAGGTCAGGCCGATGATGGGCAGTGATGCGTCAGAAGGCAGAACGAAGACCGGGGGCGCAGGTGGAAAGAACCCACCTGCGCCCCCCTTGCGGAGCATCACGGAGCGGGCAGCAGCCCTTCTGCAGGGTCCCCGCCCGCCCCTTTCACAAGGCCGGAGGAGTGCATAGCCCTTGCGTTCCGCTGCGGGGTCCGTGGACCCCGCCTTCCGTCACGGATTCCCGATGGCCGAGAGCCAAGGGATCAAGGGGTAGGAAGCTACGATGCCGCCAGGTTCTCACACACGTAGCTACACGGGTAAGTTGATGTCAGACATGCATCGTGCATTGCATCGCGGTCAGCTCCGGACGTCCACGTCCTACATCCAAGCAACACCGCCTCCCCCGGCTTGCTCCGCACGAGCACGATCAGTTCGGGCTTGCTCCAGGCTCTTCTCGTCGGCTCGTCCATGGGCTCGCGCCTCCTGCTTCTGGCGATGGCACTGCCGCCGCCCCTGGGTCATCACGTTCGCTGGCGACCGTACTCCATTGTCTTGGGGGGGAGCAAGCAGCGGCGGCGCTACGTCGCGTCGCAGCGCCGAAGCAGAAGCGGCGCCGGCCTTGCCCCAGCTCAGGCGGCGACCAGCATGCGGCGTTCGACGAGCTCGGCGAGGAGGCCGAGCACGTCACGCTCTATAGCGCCGTGCCCTATCTCCCGGCAACGCGCAACCCGCGCCGTCGCCGCCACGGTGAAGTCGGCGGCGCTCAGGCCAGCGTCCGGCGCGCCTCCGATCGAAGTCGTCAGGGCAGGAGATCGTCGGAGAAGACGCCGAGGTGGTGTATGCATGGGCCTCTCCACGTCTCGGCCAACGACTCCCCAGTCGATTGCGATGAGCTGCTCTCTGAGTCTCCCGACGACCAACGCGGGATCGACAGGTCATGTCCGGCGAGATGCCGCCGCAACCCCGCGACCCCGCAACGCGCGACCCGGCATGTCGAGCAGGATCAGCATTCGTCCCGCAACCACATATGTCGCTCCTCCTTGACATTCGACCAACTCCGGAGCAATGTCGATCATGGTCGACATATGTACTGGACGCAACCGCTGTCGATCATGATGGACATGTCGGAGGCGCCATCGTGCGCGAGGTCTACGACGTG
>JBAXRL010000738.1:0-2224 GCA_037131205.1 Actinomycetes bacterium
CGGTATAGCCACCGGCGGCCCCCCGGCGGCCCCCGGTGGCTATACCGCCCGGCGGTGGCTCCTCGCCTGGTCGGTCGACGCGGACGGGCGGCTCATGCCCCTGACTGGAGAAGCTCTACGGGCGAGGATACGGCGCCCGACGGCGACGGCGATGCACGCCACTGCCGCCGCCACCCCGAGGGCGATGATGTCCGCCGCACCGAGCGGCGCGATATGGCCCGACTGCACCAGAGTGTTGGCGCGGCCGTGAGCGCCGCCGTGGAAGGTCTTGGCGAGCACCGGCGCGGCGCTCGCGAGTGCGAGTACGGCGAAGGCGAAGACGCCGCAGACCACGGCAAGCAGCCGGCGGCTCCATCCGCTGATCCATTGACACATGACCCCTCCCCTCACAGACCGTCGCCGGCGAGGGAGGCTCCCCCGAGCGCTCGGTCTTTGCTTGACGATCCGCATGCTATGAGGTCACACCGACGGCGTCCTCACCCGAATCGGGTGAAATGGTCGCCGGCGCCGGGCGCCGGGCCGGGGCGCGTACCTCCGCGGCGCGCGGCTCCCCCCATGGGGGTGCACGGCCGCGCGCGAAATCCCCTCCTGAGTCGACCCCCGATTCCTCCGCCGGGGTGACGACCCGCACGCTCGTCTCCTCTACGCTGGTCTCAAGCAATCAGACCATTCACAACAGGAGGCGTCATGAGCACCATCGCAACCGCCCAGCCGCTCGGCAGGCAGACCCTGGACATCGGCCTTGTCTTCAAGCAGGGCTGGCGTCTGTTCGTGAAAGACATTGGCCCGCTGATCATCGGGTCGCTCATCGTCGGAGCGCTCAGCATCCTGACGCTGGGCATCCTCATCGGGCCGCTCTCGGCCGGCTTGTACGGCATGGTCGTCAAGCGCGTGAGAGACGGCCAGCGGCCCGAGGTCGGCGACGTGTTCGGCCAGATGAGCCGCTTCTGGTCGTTCTTCGCCGCGGCGCTCGTGCTCGGCATCCTCATCGGCCTGGCCTCGCTGACCATCATCGGCGGCATCCTGCTGGCCACCATCTGGCTGTACGTGTTCCCCCTCATGGTCGACCGCGGCATGGGCCTCGGCGATGCCATGAGCGCGAGCTACCGAATGGTCAAGGAAGCCGGCTTCTGGGAGCACCTCGCGCTGGTCATCGTGTTCGTGGTGATCAGCTCGCTGGCCAACGGCTGGCTCGCCATCCTGGCCACTCCGTTCCTCGTGGTTCTGGTGGCCGCGGGCTACTACGTCGCCGCGGGCAAGGGCGACGAGCTGGAGCGCGCGGCCGTCTGACGGCTCGCGCGGACCGGGCGACCTGAGCCGGACGAAGAACGGGCGGGGGAGGCATTTTCTGGCCTCCCCCGCCCGTCGTCGTCCTCGAACGCGTGAGCCGGCGCTCAGCCGGCGGCGCGCTCCCGGGTCACTCCGTCTCGACGCTCTTCGGCCGCCGCCTGAGCAGGACGAACGCGATGATCGCCAGCACCACGACCACCGCGGCGATGATGCCGGCGATGAGCGCGCTGTTGCCGCCGCCCTCTGTGGTGGTCGTGGCCGCGGCGACCGGCTTAAGGTCGATGTAGGTCGTACGCAGCATGTTGCGAAACGCGGCGCCGTCTCCGCCGGTGGGCACCGAGCTGTAGCCGGTCCACTTGTCGGTGCGGAAGGCCTGGATGAGCACGTTGTACCAGAGGATTGAGTACGGCGAGTCGCGGTAAAGGATCCGCTGCATCTCGTGGATGATCCTCTGGCGCTCCGCGGGGACGACCGCCTGCGCCTGCTCCGTGTAGAGCTTGTCGTAAACCGGGTTTGAGTACTCCGAGTCGCTCGAGTTGAGGATCTGGTCGGTGGTGAAGACGCTGAGGATGTAACCCGGGTCGATGTCGGCCGTCCAGCTCCAGAGGTACAGGTCGTCGTCGGCGTTGTCGTAGTTCGCGTCGGTGAAGGCGTTCTCGTCCATGATCTGGAGGGTGATACCGATGCCGACGTCTTTGAGGTAGGCACTGATCTTCTTCGCCGCGCTGATGTCCATCGGGTACTCGTTCAGCGCCGAGAGGCGGAACTTGAGTGGCTTGCCGTTGGCCGCCACGCGGACGCCGTCGGGGCCCATCTTGTAGCCCGCGTCGTCGAGGATCTGCCCGGCCCTGGCCGGGTCGTAGGTGTACTGCTCGGCGGGCGGTACGACCCAGTGGAAGAACGTGTCGACCGGCGAGAGCAGCGACGTACCGAC
>JBAXRL010000739.1:0-2224 GCA_037131205.1 Actinomycetes bacterium
CCTTCCTGCTCCTCGGCACCGCCCCGGCCGCCCCGGTGTTCATGGTCGCCATGGGCTTCCTGTTCGGCAGCTCGTCCCGCACCGGGGTGCGCAGCGGCGTGGTGCGCGGCCTGCAGCTCTTCGCGCTGGGCTACGCGCTCAACCTGCTGCGCTTCGTCCTGCCGCTGCTGGTGCAGGGCGACCCGCACGCCATCGAGGTCTTCGGCGGCGCCTGGTGGGGAGCGTTCTTCGAGATCGACATCCTGCAGCTCGCCGGCCTCTCGCTGATCGTCCTCGGGCCGGTCAAACGGTACCTGCGCGACCCACGCCTCGTGCTGGCGCTGGCGCTGGCGGTCGCGATCATCTCGCCGCTCCTGTGGGGAGTCGGCGGCGGGCATGTCTTCCTCGACCCGCTGTGGGGGCTCGGCGAGTGGGTGTCGTTCCCGCTCTTCCCCTGGCTCGCCTACCCGCTCCTCGGCCTCTCGCTTGCCGGGTTCGCCGCCCGCGCAACCTCCGCCGACCGGCTCATGCGCGTCTGGGCGCTGGCCGGAGCGGCGGTGGTGCTCGCCGGCGCGGCGCTGGCCGTCCTCGTGCCGGTCCGCGCGGGGATCCTCGCCTTCGGCGACTACTACCGTAGCGGCCTGCCGGTGCAGCTGCTGCTGGCGGGCTTCGTCCTGCTCTGGCTGCCTCTCCTGTGGTGGCTCGACCGCCGCCTCGCCTGGCGCGCGGTGCCACGCTACCTCACCTCGCTGAGCCGCAACATCACCGCCGTCTACCTGATCCAGTGGGTGCTGATCGGCTGGCTGGCGATCGCCTTCGGCGTGATGGACCAGCCGTCGTGGGTGGCGGCGCTGCTCGGCGTGCCGATCCTCGTCGCCAGCCACCTGCTGGCCCTCGGCTACGCTCGTCTGGCCGCCGGGTTGCGTGGCCGCGGGCGGGCGCGGGCGGGGGCCGCGTCCGAGGGCGAGTAGCGCGTACTGTCTCCCGTTCACGCGAGGATCTCGACGACCTCCGCGACCACCGTGACGTCGGCCTCGTCATCGACAGCGATATCGATCGGCTCGTCGTCAGGATTCAGAGGGCTGGGGGTGACGCTGAGATGTCGCCGGCCGTAGCCCGCCTCGCGGGCTTTCTCGCTCCCGTAGCGCTTGAGCGCGTGGCGCATCTCACCGGACCTTGAGAACAGTCGACCGCCTCGGCCCAAGAGGCGTAGAATACTCAGACCCAGGCGCTCCTGCTGGAACCCGATGCCAGAGCATCGCTCGTCGACGTGTTGCTTGAGAGCCTGGACGTCAGCGCCTCAGACGCCGCGAGTCGCGCCTGGCTCTCGGAGGTTCTGCATCTCCGACGGGAGGTCGATGACGGTTTGCCCAGGCGATGACCTCTTCGTTGGAATCGACCCGGCCGATTGAGACCCTGCAAGATCCATCCTGCGGCCCGGCGCGAGGCGCAGGAGGCATTGGCTCGGCGCCAGGTTCCGCGCCGAGCTCCGTCTCGCGGTCACGTTCGCAAGACGCTTTCCGGACGCCGCGGTCGACTTGGGTGAAAGCACCGTGTGCCGTTCGGTACACCATCGCGTCCGCTGTGGTCGTTGTGTGGGCCATCGGTCATCGGCACCGCGAACCCGGGTACCGGACAGAGCGCAAGGACGCGTCTGTGTAGCTATCCGCAAGGAGAGCCGTTTCGATATAGAGGGAACCTCGGGGCGCCTGACAAGACGTTGCAGCCGTCAAGCCGCGCATCGACCGCTCCCGGCGAGGTGCGACCCCTGACCGTCGCCGAGCTCGCCCAACCACGGATCGAGCGCGGCCCGCAGGTCATCGAGCGCCGGCATTCCCTGCAATGAGATCGACCTGACTCGCGGAGGTCGAAAGGTCTACGGCCGATGTCGTTTGTCGCGAACGTTCGATGAAGAAAGGATTCGTATGGCGGAGTACGGCGAATGGACTCGCAAAGGGGCGACCCTCACCGACGTGACAGCCGCGGCTGAATACGGTGTGACCAGGGCCTTCATCATCAAAGGCATTCAGACGGCCAGGCTCGACTACCGCGATGGGTCGATGTGGGGCAATCCATGTCACAGACTCCTGAGGGGCGAGCTCGAGAAGTACATAGTTGAGGAGCTTGGAGAGGCCTACCTGGTGAAGGTCAAGGATCAGGCGGAGCTGCGCAGGGTCAAGAAGGAGATAGCCGATCTGAAGAAGAAGCTGAAAGCCCTTGAGGGCCGGAAGGCCGATCTGATCGA
>JBAXRL010000740.1:0-2218 GCA_037131205.1 Actinomycetes bacterium
AGGTAGAACACGTCCCTGAGGTAGGAGCCGCCGCTGGCCCCCAGGCCCAGGTACAACGGCACCGTCACGGAGCAGTACCGGGGCACGCCCCGCCTGGTGAACGCCCAGACCGACGTCCTCGCGTAGCCGGCCTCGTAGAGGATCCTCTCGAGGATGCGGAGCATCCGTCGTCTCTGGAGGCTCTGGGAGATCACGTGACCTGTCGGGCCGCTGGTCCTCCCCATCGGCGTGTAGGGGAACAGGAACAGCGGATACGCCGCCACCTGGTGCACGCCCAGGTTCACGAGCCGGCGCCCGGTGTCCGCGACCTCAGGCTCGGTCTGACCGGGCAGGGCGAACATCACGTCCACGTTGACGCACGTGAAACCGTGCGAGACCGCCCGCCCCACGGCCTCCGTGACCTGGCTTGCGGTGTACGGCCGGCACAGGGTCTTCAGATGCCGGTCCACCAGCGACTCCACGCCGATGCTCAGGCGCCGCACGCCGAGCGCCTCGATAGCATCGAGGTTCTCGGCGCTCAGGTGATCGGGATGGCTCTGCATGTGGACGTCGCAGCGCAGGTCGAACGTCCGCCGCACGTGCCCGATGATGTCCGCCAGGCCACTGTGCAGCATCGTGGTAGGGGTCCCTCCGCCGATGTAGAGCGAGGTCACCGGCCTGTCGCCGACGATGCCGCCATAGATGTCGGTCTCCCGCTTGATGGCTCTGACGTAGCCCTCCGCCAGGTCGGGACGGTAGAGCTCCTTGTTGTAGGGGCAGTAGGGGCAGATGCGCTCGCAGAAGGGGATGTGCAGGTAGAGCCCGAGCGCGTCGATCTCCTCGAGCTTCTCGCGCAGCCGATCGCGCGAGGGGTGCTGACCCAGACGCCCGGCGAGCCGATCTGCTGTGCTTCAGATCCCGGTGAGCAGCTTGTCGTACTCGCCATGAGGCCCGACCCAGAACCACACGACGAGCCCCTCTCGCAGAACGCCCACGGCCCGCCAGTCAAGGTCGATCCTGACGGAGTAGATCGGGAGAGTCGCATGCACCTTCTTGAACCGAAGAGGCGGGAGATCGGGGTTCGCCGCCCACATGAGGTAGGCGGCAGTCGCATTGTCCCTGACGGCGGGAGGCGCCGCCTGGAGAAGGTCGCGAAACTGCCGGGTCGTGCGCGACTGCACGCCCTACAGCGGCTTCGTCCGACCTGCGGCGTGCTCTGCCAATCCCTCTTCGGCGAGAGTGGCGAGAAGATCCTGGGACTCTGCGAAGGACAACGACCAACGCGTTTCGGAGGCGAGCTCTTCCAGGACGAGCGCCGCCACGGCATCCTGCTCGGATGCCGGAAGCTTTGCGACTTCGCTGAGGGCCTTGTCGAGGAGTTGCGTCATCGGTCTATCCTTGCTCGTTGCCGCGTGATTCTACTCGCCAGTTCCAGTGCAGTCTATCGCTGGGCGTATCGCGCAGACCGGCCAGGACGGTAGGGTAGCGGAGTCGATGCGACGTCCGCGTCACTCGACCTTCACCTTCGGCAGGATCCGCTCCAGGAACCCCGGCAGCCACCAGTTCGCCTTCCCTCCGGCGACCTTCATGATCGCCGGCACCAGAAGCAGCCGGATGAGCGTGGCGTCCAGGACGACCGCCACCGCCAGGGCGAAGCCGAACTCCTTGAGCTCCAGCACCTCGGCGACCAGGAAGCAGCCGAACACGGCGGCCATGATGGCGGCCGCCGCCGTGATCACGCGGGCGGTGCGCGCCACCCCCACCACCACCGCCTCGTCGTTGTCGTGGGTGCGCAGCCATTCCTCCTGCATGCGACCCACGAGGAACACCTCGTAGTCCATGGACAGGCCGAAGAGGAGCGCGAAGACCATGACCGGCAGGTAGGTCTGGACGAAGCCCACGCTCGTGAAGCCGAACACGCCCTCGAGGTGACCGCCGGCGAACACCCAGGTCGTGAGGCCGAAGGCGGCGAACGTGGCGAGCAGGTTCATGAGCACGGCCTTCGCCGGGATCAACAGGCTGCGGAAGACGATGAGCAGGTAGCAGAACGACAGCGCCAGCACGATCGCCATGACGATGGGCAGCTTGCTGAGCGTCTCGTTGCCGATATCCTCGAACTGCGCCGTCTCCCCGCCGACGAGCATCTGGGGGCCGGACGCCGTCGCGTACTTCGGGATCACGGTGTCGCGGAGGTCGCGCACCAGGTCCGTCGCGGCGGTCGAGTCGATGGGCGCCTTGG
>JBAXRL010000741.1:0-2215 GCA_037131205.1 Actinomycetes bacterium
TAAGGACCGCGCCCGGGGCAGCGAGAGCAGCCTGGGCGGGCGCACCACGACCCGTGCGCTGATCGCGGTCGGCGCGTACGTAGCGCAGGATCTGCGCGATGCTGAAGGGCTGACGCGACCGCTCCTTCGCCGGGCCGCGCTGCGTCTGGCGCTGAGCCGCAGCGAGCCTGCACGACGAATAGGCAGCGCGTACCTGCGGCTCGATCCGCCGGACCCGTCGGAGCTCCCAAAGAAGGCGGCTGTCATCGAGACGACCGGCTCTTCTTCGGCGCCCCGTGCCCTGCCCTCGGGGCCGGACCACGCCGAGCCGACCCTGCCGGACGACGCGTCCACGCGTTGAATCCCCGGTCATGCGCAGGTACAATGAGCATATGCTAATAACCTTGGAGACCACCCGTGGCACGCCCGCCGATTGAACGCGCGGTAGGCGGCGTGCCTCACGTGACGCTGTTCAAGCCTGCCGGCGTCCCCGGTCGCGAGCTCGAGCAACTGCCGCTGGCCATCGACGAGCTCGAGGCCATCCGCCTCGTCGATCTCGAGGGCCTCAGTCACGAGCAAGCGGCGTCGGCGATGGGCGTGTCGCGACAGACCGTGGGCCGCGTACTGGAACGCGGGCGCGCCACGGTCGCGGAAGCCCTCGTGGGCGGCAAGGCCATCCTTATCGGCGGCGGCCAGTACCGCGTCGAGCCGCGGCAACTCTGCTGCGCCTCATGCGGCGCCGTCTGGGCCGCCGCCCCCGATGCGCTACCTCCTGCCGTGTGCCCCTCCTGCGCAGCGCCCGGCGTGGGCACCTGCTGGGATCCAGCGGGGCGCTGCGGGATGGGCCACAGAGGCCGCGGCGGCGGCAGGGGCTGCGGCCGCGGCGGCGGTCACCACCGGGGCGGCGGCGGCCAAGCATAGATCGACGTACCGCGGAATCCACCAACGAGAGTGAGAGAGTCATGACCGACGAGACCACCACGAAGACGCGCATCGCTGTCCCTTCCGAACTGCCCGGCGGGCTCGAAGCCCGTCGCTCCGGCCACTTCGGTCGCTGCGACTGCTTCACCATGGTCGACGTGGCCGACGGCACGGTAGGCGAGGTGGAGATCCTTCACAACGCCCCGCACACCGAGGGCGGCTGCATGGCGCCGGTCCTTCTGTTGGCCGAGCACAACATCGACGCCATCGTCGTGGACGGCATCGGGGGGCGCCCGCTGATGGGGTTCAACCAGGTCGGAATCACGGTGCACGCCGGCGTCGGTGGCGACGTGCAGACCGCCGTCCACGCCTTCATCCAGGGCGGCCTGCCCGTCGTGGGGCTCGAGGGGGCCTGCCAGCACTGAGCGCTCTCACCTGACGGCCGGCGCGCGGCAGGCGACACCGTGTGGTCGCGGACACCGGCTACCGCTTCGCCGCTACCACCACCAGGTGGTAGAGCAGTTCCGTCCCCGGCTCGTGGGCCTCGATTTCTTCGAGGCCCATCTCCGCGATGATATCGCGCACCGCGGCGAGGCCCAGAACGTGATCGAGCGGCGGGCCGACCGGCCGCTCGCGGTCGCCCCAGTCGATCACGACGAACAGCCCGCCGGGGCGCAGGAGCCGCACGACTTCGGCCAGCGCCCTGGGCTGGTCGTACAGATGATGCAGAACGTCGACCATCAGGACTCGGTCGGCCACGGCGTCCGCCGCCGGGACCGCGTTCGCGTCGGTTTCCACGATCTCGAGCCTCTCGGCCAGCCGCGGCGTGATCCTGGCGCGCAGCAGCTCCGCCAGACGCGGCAGCGCCTCGACGGCGATCACACGACCCCGCGGCACGGCCTCGGCGACCGCCACGGTGTAGACGCCGGTTCCGGCGCCGTAGTCGATGACCGCCTCAGCGCCCTCGAGGCGCAGCAGAGCAACCACGGCGGCCCGCGGAAGAGCTTCCAACCGCGCCGGATCCTCCAGCTGGGGGGCGTGTACAGGATCGAAGGCGTCGGCCATCAGCCGGCCACCGTGGTGATCTCGAACGCCGGCGGCTGATGTAGGTGCTTCTTCACGGTGCAGAGGTTCATCGCGTTCACCACGGCGGCCCGGTACTTCTCCGGGAAGTCGGCGGGCAGCTGCAGTTCGAGGTCGATCCTGTCGATGAGGCCGGTGGCCTGGTCGAAGTGCGTGCGCATCGTGATCCCGGAGCCCTTCGGATCGATGCCGCGCTGCTGCATGAAGCCCAGCGCGTAGATGCCGGCGCAGG
>JBAXRL010000742.1:0-2212 GCA_037131205.1 Actinomycetes bacterium
TGTACTTGATGGCGTTGTCGACGAGGTTGACCACCGCCTGCTCGAGAAGCGGGGGGTTGACGGCGGCGAGCACACACCTCGTACACGAGACGTCGATGGCGATGCCCCTGGCCTGCGCCTTCGGCTCGCAGACCTCGACGGCGACGTGAACGAAGTCGCACACGTCGGCCTCCTCGAGGCTGAGGCGCGGCTCGTTCTCGCGCTGCTCAAGCGTGGACAGGGCGAGCAGATCGCCGATGATGGAGTTCAACCGGTCGGCCTGGCCGGCGATGATGCGCACAAACCGGCGCGCCGTCTCGGGGTCGTCGAGGGCGCCGTCCTCGAGAGTCTCGGCGAAGCCCTTGATCGAGGTGACCGGCGTCTTGAGCTCGTGCGACACGTTGGCGACAAAGTCGCGGCGCACCGCCTCAAGTCGCTTGAGGCGCGTGATGTCGTTGAGCACGACGACGGCGCCGACGGGCCTCCCGTCGTCGTCGCCGGCGCGCAGAAGCGTACCGTTGGCCTGCAGGTAGCGGTCCTCGGAGCCCACACGCATCACGATGTCCGCCTCCACCGGCTCGTGCCCCGACAGCGTCTGCGCGACGACGCGCTGCAGATCGGGGTTGCGGAGAACCTCCTGGATGGTGCGGCCCTCCGCTGCGGCGGGCTCTACGTCGATAAGGCCCGCCGCCGCCGCGTTGACCGCGATGATGCGCTCGTCGGGGTCCACAGCGAGCACACCCTCGACCATGCTGGAGAGGACCGCCTCGCGCTCGTTGCGCTCGCGGGTGAGGGTGCCGATCTTGTCGTCGAGCTCCTCGGCCATGTGGTTGAGGCTCTCGGCGACCGCCGCGAACTCCTCGGTGCGCGGCACGAACAGCCTGTGCGCGAAGTCGCCGCCGGCCAGACGCTCGGCGCCCTCCTTGATCTCGCGCATCTGCCTGCTGATGCGCCGCGAGACGTAGAGGCCGATCACCGCCGCCAGCACGGCCACGAACAGAGCGCTCAGACCGATGCGCCAATAGAGATCGTCGAGGGCGTGGTTGACGGTCGTGAGCGGGATCGCCATGCGCACCACGGCCGCCACCCGCCCGGCTGCGGTGATCGGCACGGCCACGTACATCATGTCCACGCCGAGCGTGGGGCTGAGGCGGATCGAGACGCCCGTGCGGCCCTGCAGCGCCTCCTTGAACTCCGGGCGGTCGCTGTGGTTCTCCATGTCGCCGGGCGCCGAGTCCGAGTCGGCCAGCACGGCGCCGACGGGCGCCCCCGGCTGCCCCCCGGAGATCAGGGTGATGCGGGTGCTCGAGGCGGCGCCCAGGCGGCGCACGAGCAGTTCGAGCTGCTCGGGGGTCTGCGTCCCGATCGGGGCCGCGACCTGCTCGCGCACGAGCTGCGCCCGTGCCTGCAACTCGCTCTCGGTGTGCTGCACGTAGAAGCTGCGCGCGGAGCGCACGGCGTAGAAGCCGACGGCGGCCGTGCACAGCACGATGACGACCAGGTAGGTGGCGTAGATCCGCCAGAAGAGACGGGGCCTGCGCACCGGTCACTCGCCCCGCAGACGGTAGCCCACGCCGCGCACGGTCTCGATGGAGGCGCCCCCGCAGCCGAGCTTGCGGCGCAGCGACACGATGTGCACATCGACCGAGCGGTCGGTGACAAAACGTTCGCTGACGAAGACGTCGTCCCCTTGGGCGGCATCGACGATCTGCTGCCTGGTGAACACCCATCCGGGGCGCTTTGCCAGAAACAGAAGGATGCGGAACTCGCTGACCGTGAGCTCGACGAGCTTGTCCTTGACGAACACCTGGTGCCTGCCGGGGTGGATGGTCAGGTCCTTGATGCGGATCGTCGCCTGGTCGTCTTCCGCCTCATTGCCGCGGCGCAGCACGGCGCGGATACGCGCCGTGAGCACGCGCGGGCTGAACGGCTTGGTGACGTAGTCTGCGGCGCCGAGCTCCAGCCCAGTGACCACATCGGCCTCGTCGCCCTTGGCGGTGAGCATCACAATGGGGATGTGGCGCGTCCTGGGGTCGCCCTTGAGACGCCGGCAGACCTCGAGGCCGTCCACGCCGGGCAGCATCAGGTCGAGGATCACGATGTCGGGCAGCTTGGCGCGCGCCGCGGCGAGGGCGTCCTCACCGGTCGCCACCGTCGTAACGTGATAGCCCTCTCTGTCGAGGTTGTACTTGACGAGCTCGAGGATGTCTCGCTCGTCGTCCACGACGAGCAC
>JBAXRL010000743.1:0-2209 GCA_037131205.1 Actinomycetes bacterium
GGCCTTCTGCAGGTGCATGAAGAGCTGGTGCTCCGCGGCGTCGCCCCACGGCGTGGGGTTGCCCGAATCCGTCGTCGGGTCGATGAAGACGTCGACCTGCACCACAGCCGACCCGGGGCCGTTGGCGTCGCGGCTCAGCGGTTTGGCTCTGACCAGGCGGGCGTGGGCGATGTCGTCGGTGGCCGCTGTGGCGCTGGGGGGCTCGCCGGGCACGCCGGCGGCGGCGATGGCCGCGAAGTCGCCGGCGTCGATGAGGCGCCAGTACGCGGCGGCCGCCTCACGCAGGCCGCCGGTCAGCGGAGCCGTGCCGGCGGTCGACGTGGCCGAGGGCGAGGCGCTCGGGGAGCCGGAGGAGCCGCCGCAGGCGGCCGCGCCGGCGCACATCGCGACCACCAGAGCCAGGAGCAGCGCGAGCAGCGCCCCCGGCCGGCGAACGGCGGCCGACCCAAGGCGGGCGTGGTGGGGGTGCGACGGTGACGAACGGCGAACGCGGCGCGGTGTCATGGCGGCTCCTCACGTGGCGGGCAGTGCTCCTGCGTGTACCTCACCACAGGTCGCGCGCGTTGTACAGGATGACAATAGTAGGCCGGCGTGTCGGGCCGTCGCGGACGGCCTTGGTCGGCCCCGCACGGGGCCGCTTGCGGTAGAGTCACGCGGCGAGCTTCCACCCACCCGCAAGGAGGGTCCATCATGGCCGTCGAGGTCACCCGCGAAGGCGCTGTCGCCGTCGTCACCGTCGCTCGTCCCGAGGCGTTGAACGCCCTGAACAGCGCGACCAACCAGTTGCTACTCGCGGCTGTGCGCGAGCTTTCCGCCGATGAGTCCGTGCGCGCGGTCGTGCTCACCGGCGGCGGCGACAAGGCGTTCGTGGCCGGCGCCGACATCGCCGAGATGCAGGGCTTCACGGCGGAAGAGGCGCGCCGTTTCGGGGCGCTCGGTCAGGCGGTCATGAGCGGTATCGAGGCGGCGCCCCAGCCGTGGATCGCCGCCGTCAACGGCTACGCCCTCGGCGGCGGCTGCGAGCTGGCGCTGGCCTGCGACATCCGCCTCGCCGGTGAGAAGGCCAGGTTCGGGCAGCCCGAGATCGGCCTCGGCATCACGCCCGGCTTCGGCGGCACCCAGCGCCTGTCGCGCAACGTCGGCGTCGGGTGGGCGAAGTACCTGGTGCTCAGCGGCCGTCACATCCGCGCCGACGAGGCGCTGCGCATCGGGCTTGTCCAGGCCGTCTTCGCCAGGGATGAGCTCATGCCCCAGGCGATGAAGCTGGCGGAGGAGCTCGCCGCCAGGAGCCCGCTGGCGATGCGCTACTGCAAGGCCGCCGTGAACGCCGCCGCCGACACCGACATCACCACCGGGCAGGGCATCGAGCGCGATCTCTTCGCGCTGGCCTTCGCCAGCGAGGACCAGAGCGAAGGCATGGCGGCGTTTCTGGAGAAGCGCGCTCCCGAGCTCAGCGGGCGCTGATCGTGCGGGCCGGCGGCTTCGGCCTCCGGCCGGCGGCCGCGTCACCGGCCTCCGGCCGGCGGCCGCGTCACCGGCCTCCGGCTTCGGCCTCCGGCCGCCGGCTCCGGCTTCGGCCTCCGGCTCCGGCCTCCGGCTCCGGCCTCCGGCTCCGGCCCTCTCAGCCCCCGACGGCGGCCAGCAGACGCGTCAGCGCCTCGTAGACGCCGGGGGTGGCGCGCACGAGCACGTCGGCTTCGTCGATGACGGCGCGCGGCGTCTCCGCGGTCACCGCGGCCAGCGCGCAGGCCACGCGCCGCGCGTCGCGCGTCGCCCAGTCGTGCAGCGCCTTGAAGCCCGCCACGTCTGTCAGGTCGTCGCCGCAGAACAGCGCCGCCAGGTAGTCCCCGCCGGCCAGCAGGCGGCGCGTGGCGGTGCCCTTGGTGAACGGCAGCGGCGGCCGCACCTCGAAGAGGAAGTGGCCGGTGGAGATGGCCAGCCCGCGACGGCGCGCCGGCTCGACCACCCGGGTGAGGATCTCGTGGCGCGTGCGCGCCGCATCGGCGGCGAGGCGGTAGTGGACGGCGAGCACGGTGCGTTTGTTCTCGAGGACGACGCCCAGCGCCTCGCAGTCGAGGTCGCGGGCGGCGGCGGCGGCGACCTCCTGCACCTCGGCGATGTAGCGCTCGGCCTGCGGTTCGGTGAGCACCCGGCCATCCGGCGCCATGAGCTCCAGGCCGTGCGTGCCCACGTAGGCGGCGCCGTCCAC
>JBAXRL010000744.1:0-2203 GCA_037131205.1 Actinomycetes bacterium
GAGAGGGAAGCGCCTCTCGTTCAAGCCACCGGTTCCTCGCCGGGCGCGCCCGGCGGCCGCGCGGGTGGGCGCGGCGACGCCGGCGCGGGGTAGTACGCAAAGGGAAGACAAGGATTCCTTAACTGTCGGGTCGCGAACGGCCCTCCGCAGGCTCGCTCGCCGGGGGGAAGATAAGGATTCGCCGGAATTCCTTATCTTCCCTCACAGTACTACCCCGCCGCGGCGGCTCCCGCGGCGGCGGACGGGCGCACGCCGCCGGGCGGCATCGCTCCGGGCGGCGCATCGCCGGGCGGCGGGGCTCCGCCCGGGAACCCGCCGGGCGCCCCGGGCGGCGGCATCCCGCGCCGTGGTATCACGGGGGATGCTCCGTGACCGTAGAGCCAGTCGCCGCTGACGGAGTAGATGCTCGCCGCCGCGCCGACGACGAGCAGCGCGGCGACGAGCGGCGCCCATACGCGGCGAGGCGCGCGGGCCAGCGGGAGCGCGCCCAGCAAGGCCAGCGCACCGAGCGCGGGCAGGTAGAAGCGGCTCGTGAGCGGGAAGCTCATGCTGGGCCGCACGACGGTCGTCCAGTCGTAGGCAAGGTAGGTGAACCACACCGCCAGCCACCAACCGACCAGGCAGCCCACGACCGCGAGATCGCGGCCCCGAGCGGGCGCGGCGGCCCTGCGCGCCACGACGAGCGCCCACGCGACGCCGACCGCGGCGAGCGCGGCGACGGGCATGCCGATGAGCAGGGGGAGCGGCATCGTGCGCAGGTTGCGCAGCGTCGCGCCCGCCGAGAACGTCACGCCCCGCGCGTACCCGGTGCGCAGCGGCGCCCCGAACACGAGCCAGTCGTAGACCAGCGCCAAGGCGGGGCCGAGGGCGCCCGCTCCCGCCCAGAGGGCAAGCCGGCGGGCGCGTATCGGGGAGGCGCGGCGCGCGACCCAGAGCCCGGCCGTCACGACAAGCACGCCGAGCACGACGACCGCCGTGTAGCGCACGGTGACCGCCACGCCGGCCAGCAGGGACGCCTCGGTGGCGCTCGGCATGTACGCCTCGTGCAGCATCGTGACCAGAGCGCCCGACGAGCAGAACAGCGCGACGGCGAAGGCGCCGCCCCAGGCGCCCAGCCAGCGGCTCCCCGCCAACCACAGCCCCGCACAGCCGATGAGGAAGAAGAGGATGGGCGCGAGTCTCGTAAGGCCGACGGCGGCGAGCGGCGCCACGAGGAACGGGTACCCGGGGTTCTTCTCGCTGACCCAGGCGCCCGCCGGCGTCTGCGTCCACTGCACGATGCCGATCCCGCTGTTCCAGCCGTCGGCGGTCTTCGACAGCTCGGCCGCGAGCTGCCGGTACCGCGCCGCGTCCAGCACCACGCGGCCGTCGAGGAGCGCGGCGACCGAAGCCCGGTAGGCATAGGGATCCGGCTGGCGCAGCTTGTAGCCGGGCACGAGCGCGAGCGCGCAAACGAGCGCGATGCTCGCCAGCGCTATCGCCGGCGGCCACGATGACCGCCGCTTGCTCGCGGCGTCGTTCACGCGGATCCTTCCTGGTGCGTACCGGCTACGAGACGTGTCGGGGCTTCCGGCCTGTCACAGGCACATCCTGGCGGCTCCAGGGACCACGGCCGTCGTGCGCCGGCGGATCGAGGTCCCGCACAGACCGGAGGCATGCCTCACGCCCCTTCCGGGAAGGCTCGCGCGAACGACCGACAGCTCGCTCCCCACTCCTCAGCGGAGGTCCACATGGACATCGGTATCATCGGCTCGGGTCAGGTCGCCCAGACGCTGGGCGGCGAGCTCCTCGATCTCGGGCACTCAGTGACCATCAGCTCGCGTGACAGCGGTCGGCCCAGGGACCGCGGCGAGTGGGGCGTGATTCCCAGCGCCGACGAGTGGGTGGCGGCGCAGTGCGCCGAGGGCGCCGCCGGGCGGCGCCGCTCACCGGCCGCGATGGGGCGGGGCCGCTCAGGCGCGGCCGTGGGGCCGGCCGACGTGATCCACCCAGGCGGACGGCTCGTGGGGGCGCGGCGCGGCCGCGGCCTCGCCGCGCAGATGGAGAGTAGCCGGCGTGAACGTCTCGAGCATCTCGCGCAGCTTGCCGACGCGCTCCTGGTACCCGAGCCGCGAGCGCCAGGCGGCGATCGCGTCCCTGTCGTCCCAGGCCCCGATGCTGATGAAGCGGCCGGGCTGGTCCTCGTCCTGGAAGAGCCGGCCGA